>NZ_JALJRO010000024.1:0-85481 GCF_024519635.1 Pseudomonas sp. Pse1 | reverse complement strand
GGCCTGCCTGACGGCAGGCCATTACCGGCCCGCACACAAAAAATCTGACAGTCCCCTACAGCTCGAATCTGGCGCGAGCACAAGCCGTCGCGATTTACATCAACAAACTCAGACTGGCTCTCGCCGACGGCGGTGGCACGACACAGCAGGGCGTCTTCCACCCGATACCTGAGGCAGTCATCCTGCAACTGGACCTGCGCAGTCGCCAGGTCACACTCGGTAGCCACTGCTTATTCCGTGGCCGATCGGTGACTTTGGGACTGCCAATGGTGGAGGAAGATATAGCGACGGCAATCGATATGCGAGAACGCTGGGGTCTGACTGAGAGAGCTGAGTTCGTGAAGGGCGTTCACAGCGCCATCTTGCCGGTTACACCAAAATGCTACTTCAATTATGACTATCAACTCCTGCCGGGAGGGGCTAGTCGCCACGATCTGGGCTTTGATGACTTCCGCGACCTGGAGTACGACAGCGACGGCAATCGCACCTTCTGGTTCGACCCCTGGATACCTTTCGAGTACGTCGTTTACAAACTCTTCCCGGTCTATAAGCCGACCCTGATCAAGGTCCTGCTTGATGAGCAGTGCCGGTCTTTGTATGTCCCGCAAATCCCTAAAGAGTGGCGAGGGAAAGTGTCGTATGAAATTGAGGCGTCGACAGGGCAATATTCACTGTCATTGAACGAGGGCGTGTCGAGGGTAGACCTGCGCTCGCAACAGGCGCCCGAAGCAGTTGATTGGGTGATTCGTGTGACTTGGTTGAGCGAAAAGGATGTGTTTTTCGTGGCGCAGGGTCTGGATCTGTCAGGCGGCATCCAGGTGCGTGTGGCGCCGGATACCAAGCTGATCCTGGAACTGGATGAAGGGCTATTTTGCCAGGTGGATTGGGTCACTCAGCAGTTGATCCCGGCGGCCCAGCAGCTACCGGACAACAACAAGGTGGATGCAGTGCGCAAGCGCTTGAATCTGCTGACCCGCGAACATCACCCAAGCAGCCCTTATCTGTCACTGCATCACCTCAAAGTACCTTTTACCCATCCAGACTCTTCTGTCTATACCCATGCCTATTACGAGGTGGCGAAAGAGCGCATCCTGTACGGGCGCGACTTCCCTCAGTCGTTCGCCAAAGAGGTTCGCTTGGCGGCGGTCCTCGCTGATGGCGCCTACTTCTACCACCTTGAAGCCCCCACCGTATGGCGGGTCGATACCGTCAGTGCTCAGGTCACTCGACGCTATCGGTTGCTCAATACCAAAAATCCTTCGCAGATCCTGTCGTGCAAAGATGTGGGAGGCGCGTTACATGTTGTTCAGCAATTCGCCGACCCTGAGGGTTATCAATTTCAACTCGAATACCTGATCCGCCCCGATTCCGTGGAACTGACTGCCAGTTCGGTTTCAAGCAATGATCCTGAATTCAGCGGCGATGAAAAAGACGTTGAGTTTGTCTGGAAGAACTTTGTATCGAAGTACGCCGCGGACGAAGTGCCAAACGATGGTTCGCCCGCGATGGGTGGAGATATCAAAACATGGACGGCTGCGGCATGTGTCTCTTACCACATTCATAACGGCACCCAGACCTATGCTGCCTGGCGCCGTAGCCGAGATGATTGCTGGGTCCATGGCAAGAGTCTGAGCATCAAAAATCCGATTCTGCTTGCCTTCCAACCCGATGACAGCAACACCATGCTGTTTTACGACGTGCTGGTAAAGGCCGTGTGGGCCTGGCAGCGGGTGCCGAACAGCACGCATGGAAAGTTGAGTCTGCTGGTAAAGGATGTGGATAGCGAGCAATCCGTCTTCGCAAGCCACTTGATGCCCACAGTGCCGGGCCTGGTGTTCGACGTGCGAACCTCTCCCGCGAGGTTGCGCCTGCTCAGCGAAAAATGGTTGCGCGACCAACCCGACTGGCTTGCGACGTTACCGGCCGTGCTTGAGCAACATCAAGTTTCGACCCTGGATATTGTCGGCTTGTTCGATAAGCACGGCCGACCTTTCGCGGCACGTTACATGGAGCAGCAGATTCTGCTGGTTGATTCGGTCCATGGACCAGATGTGCAAATCGTGGGACTGACCCCCGACGAAAAAGCCGTATGGTTGTTTGCGCCTGAATCCGCTGTGCTCTTGCGCCATCCGCTCTTGAGCCTTGCCCAGGTGAAGGTATTGTTCGGTACAGGCTTGAAGTTGTCGGGGCACATCGAAGGTATTTCGCCGCAGCGTGTCTGGCGAGATTGGTCGTTTGCTGATGTCACCATTCAGGGCGGTGGGTTGCGAGGGCGAACCCGTGAGGGTGTCATTCTTTCGCTGGTCGAAGGTGAGCCTGCTCGGATTATTGGGGTAGATCGAGCCTTCATTGATGCGCGGCCTTCCACGGGCACCCTGGAGGAGCGGCTGCATCGCTTGATTTCCAATCAGTCCCATGCCCCCATTCTTACCGCAGGCCGTAGTCCTTCTCGTGATCAATGGTACGACACAGTTCGCCGGCGGCTATTCGCCGTAGCTGGAAGAATGGACGATCAATGGACGACTTGTCTCGGTGTGCTGTCGGATGGGTCATATCTGCTGTACGACCCTGTCGATCAGCGGCTGTTCAGCAGCAATCGAAAGATCTGGAGCCAGAAAGTCAGCGCCTATCGGAATGAGCAGGTGCTGACCATCTACTGCTCCGAACCTGTTACCGACTTGCAAGCGATGCTTCCCGAGGGCATCGATAAGCTGATTCTGGGGTTTGGTGACGGGGGCGCGAGCTGTGAAGTTTCGCTGGACGATTGGGCCCGGCTGGATTGCATTGCAGTCGATCTGGCCGAGTCGCAGAGCTCGCAACCGCCAGGTCCTGGCAAGCTGGTCCTGCTGCTGCCGGGGCTGGATAACTGGTGGCTATCCTCGGGGAGTGGACATCTGGTGCTGACGGATCCTGATAACGCCCATACGCTGATTGTTCGTAATGCCCTGACGATGCCGGCAACATCACGGCGCGCCTTGACGCTGACGCTTCATCTGCGAGGACAGCATCAGGCGATAGGATTGGAGAAGTTGGTTCTGGCTTGGCAGGCTCACGGCAAGGAGGGCCAGTTGCATTTGCTAAGTGAGATTCTGGATCAGTCTAACGAAGATTGATTAATGCCGCCGTCAGGGGATCCGGTATCCCCTGACGGCGGCCCTTAAGGCTGCTGTTTTCTCAAGGCAAATCGTTTCATCACATGCTCGCGAAGTTTGGACTCCATGAGAGGTCTTTTCTGATCGAGTTTGTCCCTGTCGAGTTTCAAAAAGGCGCGTGACTGGATAATTTTGGCCGACTGCTCCTCCCACGACCAAAACAGAAAGTTACTCTTCTCGATAGAGGCCTTCAGCTCAATGTTGAATACCGCGATATCGAGATTTCCGCGCTTGTCGTAGCGGGCTGGCAGTACCTGGAAGCGACGTCCTTTGAGGCTTTCCGTGTCCAATGAATGGGTGGCTGGATGATTGGCCTGCAAGGCGTCGAGGGTATCAATCATGGCGTTGCCTTGTTGGCGGTCCTGGGTGGTTTGTGCACGCTTCACCAGCAAATCAGCAAGGGTTCCGCAAACATCAATGCTGATGCGCGTGCTGATGCTGCCCTCGTAAAGTTTCCAGCCCAGGAACTGCAACGTGCGTACATATTCCTCCAGCCACAGGGGTGAGCTGGCATGGCGATTACTGACAAGGTCGGCGGAGCGCGTGGCAATGCGCGTGCAGTCGTTCAAGTCGTCATAATCTGGCGAAGATAGTTCGCCAATGCAGGAAATAAGATTGTGTCCTGTTACGCAACCTGCGGGCGTGTCTGTCATCTTGATTAACTCCTGTGGACTCATGTAATGATTAGTGTTGGTGAGTGTAAGTTGCAGGAGTGCTTTTGTGTGGCTGTTAAGTGTCACGCTATTTTTAGTGGTGTGTTGTTCTGGTACATGTTCTGAATTTAATAAGTGCTTTTGGAGAAAAGCGGGATGCATTAGTTTTGGAGTTGGTCAAATGAATGACCCATTTATCTGGAAGAGGTTTTTATATGGAAATTTCACGGTGTGTAGAGCTGGTCAGGGCGCGAGTGGAGAGGCGTCAGCAGTCCCAGCGCGCTGAAACCAGAATAAGGTCGTTTGCACCCGCCGACGCCTCCAGCCCGACCAAGGAGCTGGATGCAGTGGTATTGGCCAATACCTTGGTGGGTTATGGCGACAAGATTACCCTTGAGAACATGGCGATCATTGAAAACCTGATCAAGTTTGCCAAGTTGGAAGCAAACGACCTCGCGCCGAAGGATGATCCGAAACAATGGTATCTGGAGTTTCTGGAATGCATGGATCACTGCGGTTGTTTCGTCGCGGACTCCGGTTATACCGAGTACCACAAGAGCTCGCATCAGTTGACCATGGACAGCATTGTCGCTGATATCGTCAAGGTCGCCGTCGATGCTGCCCAGGCCGCTATTCCCGCTGCCGGAGTGCTGAACCTGGTGGCTGACTCGACCTTGAGTGCCTTGAAGAAAGAGCCTGATTCCATCAAGTTGTTCCAAAGTCAGGTGGTCGATAACAAGGGGGTCAGGCTGGCGGTCATGCCTTGCGATCAACTGGAGAACGGTATCATCATGACTTCGTTGACATCGATCGACAGCAGCGGTGGCGAAAATGAAAAGGATGTTGCCTTCTTCGACTGGAAAACTTCGGGCCGTACTATTTTCCGGGCAACCGCCTACATCACCTTCAATCCGCTGAACTATGCGAAGGTGAAGAAAGAGCTGGAGGAGTGTCTCGGGGAGTATTACAACGATAACCTTAGTAAGCGGTTCCAGCGCCGCAGAAGAAATCTCGGCAACTAAATAAAGGCCAGCGATAACACCATCGCTGGCCTTTTTCAGTTTTGCCAAGAGTAAAAGGACTCAGGGAACCAGGTACCCCCTGACTCCGGTGAAGATAATCTGCGCCGCCAGTGCACACACGAACAATCCCATCAACCGACTGACAATCTGCAAGCCCTGATCGCCGAGAATGCGCTCGATGCGGTTGGACAGGTAAAGCACGACACCCACCGTGAAGCTGGCGAGAGCGATGCTGAGAATGGCGGTAAGCTTGTCATCCCAGTGTGGTTGACCGACACCCATGACGAGCAGGGCGCCGATGGTGCCAGGGCCGACGGTCAGCGGAATGGTCAGGGGGACGATGGTCACGTCCTGCTGCACGTTGTCGGTCTGCACCGCCGATTTGCCCTGGGCCATCCCCAGCGCAGAGATGAACAACACGCTGCCGGCCCCGATGCGGAAGGCGTCCACGGTGATGCCGAACACATTGAAGATCACTCGTCCGAACAGATACAGCAGGACACTGGAGACCAGCGTCGCGAGGGCGACTTTCCAGGCCAGGCGTCGGCGTTCCTTGTTGGAATAGCCGCGAGTCAGGCTGATGAAGCAGGACAGGACGAAGAATGGGCTATAGAGCACCAGCATCTTCAGGTAAACGCTGAACAACACATGAAGCATGGTCAGGCTCGCTGGCGATAGAAGACGTCATGGAGTCTATCAGGGGTTGTGACAGACGGCTCAGGAAGGTTGCGTCGACGACTGGACGAGTTGGTCACGCTGGGCCACCCAGTGTTCGATCAACTCACGCAGTTGCGACAACTCCACCGGCTTGGCCATGTGTCCGTCCATGCCTGCCTGGCGTGCGCGCTCTTTGTGTTCGGCGAGGATGTGCGCGGTCAGGGCCACCACCGGGGTGCGGCTGCGTTGATTGCCGACTTCCCAGGCGCGTAGTTGTTGAGTGGCTGAAAACCCGTCGAGGATCGGCATTTCGCAGTCCATCAATACCAGGTCATAGCGCTGGGCCTTCATCGCTTTCAGGGCTTCTTCACCGTTGCTGGCGGTGTCCGGCTGCAGGTTGAGCTTGCCGAGCATGCCACGGATGACTTTGGTCGAGATGCTGTTGTCTTCGGCCACCAGGATGCGGAAGTCGCTGGGTACACTGACTTCGACCGGCACTTTACCGGGCAAGGCGGGCGGGACCGCCGGGCCCTTGTTGCGCTGATTCAGTTCGTCCGCAAGCGTGGTCTTGAGGGTGTAGCCGGCCACCGGTTTGGCCAGGATGCGCTTGATCCCGGCGTTACGCGCGATGATCTTGCTGGGGGCGTTGCTGATACCGGTCAGCATGATCAGCAGGATGTCGTGGTTAAGGCTCGGGTCTTCCTTGATCTTGGCGGCCAGTTGCATCCCGGTCATGCCGGGCATGTTCTGGTCGAGCAGGACCACATCGAAGTAATCACGCAGGTGCGCCTTGGTCCGCAGCAGGGCCAGCGCTTCTTTGCCGGATGACACGGCGCTCACATTCAAGCCCCAGGCGCTGCATTGCTGTACCAGTACCTTGCGACAGGTGTCGTTATCGTCCACCACCAGCACCCGCGCATCCTGCAGCGGTCCGTCGAGGTCCGAAGTCGGGTGCTCGAGGCGATCAGGGTCCAGCGGCAAGGTCAGCCACAGGGTGCTACCCCGATTGCTGCCGCATTTGATGCCGAACTCGCCGTGCATCATCAGTACCAGCCGTCGTGCGATCACCAGCCCCAGGTTGCCGCCCAGGCGGGTAGCGGCGAGAAAGTTCTTGCTGTGCAGTTCAGCGTGCATCAGCAACTCGCGCTCCTCGGCATCCATCGGCTCGCCGCTGTCCTGCACGGCAATTCTCAGGCGAGGGGTGGTGCTGCGTTCATCGAGGGCGACGACAATCAGGATCTCGCCTTCCTCGGTATTCTTCATCGCGTTTTCCAGCAGGCTCAGCAGCGTCTGGCGCAGACGTGTCGGGTCGCCGCTGATAACACGCGGTACCTGCGGCTGGACGAAGCTGATGAGCTCGACATTCTGTTGCTCGGCCTTTGCCCGGAAAATGCTCAGACAGTCTTCGACCAGGGCGTTGAGGTCGAATTGCACATCGTCCAGTTCGATCTGGCCGGATTCGAGTTTAGAGATGTCGAGGATTTCGTTGATCAGCGTCAGCAACTCGTTACCGGCGCTATGGATCGTTTGCACGTAGTCGCGCTGCTTGACCGAGAGTGGCGTGCCCAGCAGCAGCTCGGTCATGCCCAGCACGCCATTCATCGGGGTGCGGATTTCGTGGCTGATCTTCGCCAGGAACTCGGCCTTGGCATTGATTTCGGCATTGCTCGCCGCCAGGTCGCGGCTGATGCTGAAACGACTCTCCATAATGCTGCGCTGGCGCTCGCTCAATGACACGCCCATCAGCAGCCCGCTGAGGCCAATCAACGCCAGCAGCGTGGTGATCAAACCTTGCGGCGCGACCAGGGTCAGTCCAAGCAATGCCGGAAGGATAATCAGCGTGCCCGCGTTGAAAACCAGCATGGCCATGACGAAGAAGCGTGCCGGTCGGTAGCCTTTCTGCCAGTGAAAGGCGCTGACGAACAGCATGCTCAGGCCAGCGAGCGCGACGAGGGCAAAGGTCATCAGGTTCAGCGGCAGAGTGTCTACGAACAGCATCAGCAGACTGCAAAGGGAAATCAGCAGGATATCGCCCAGCAGCAGTTTGTTCAGTGGGTGTGGGCCGCGCGGGGTGAAGAAGCGGTAGGTAAACATCAGGCCGCAGGGCGCGGTCAACAACAGGGCCAGGTAAGCGGCGGGGGAACGCAGCGCGCTCCAGTCCGGCAGCCAGGGTCCGGCCAGGTTCAACAGTTGCAACATTCCCAGCATCAATAGCGCTTCGCACGCCGCCAGCCACAGGCAGGTTTGCGAGCGGGTGTAGGCATAGCGAGTAAAGTTATGCAGGATCAGCATCGCGATACAGCCGAACAATAAACCGTAGATCAGCGTCTGGGTCTGATTGGCGGCGGTCATCACGGCTGATTGCAGGGTGATGTAGGGGCGCAACTGGTGTTCCGATACCAGACGCAAATACACGTCCAGCGGTTGTTCACGCTGCGGCAGCGGTACCATGAGGTCGGTGCTGGGCAGTGGGCGGGCGCTCAGGGGCTGATCGCTGCCATTGTGACTCTGCTCGACCAGCGTATCGCCATCCAGAACGTAGAGGTCCAGTTGCGCTAGATCGGGCGCGAAGATGCGCAGCAGTTGTTCGTGTTTGCCGGGATTGAGCTGAAAACGCAGCCATAGCGCGCCACCGGGATTGGCTGCAGTGATCCGGTCAAGTTCAATCGGGCTGAATTGGTTGGTGTAGCGGGTCGAGCGGATATCGCTCAGTTGCAGGGCACCTTGATCGTCAAACAATACCGCCCAGCCACTGCCTTGCGCACCAGCCTGAGCCGGGAGCATGCAGAGCAGGGTCAGCAGAGTGACGCATAAGCCTATGGCGTTCCTGAGCCAGCGCACGGCGAAATCCCTTCGTAGATTGATGCCAGATTACAACTATGCGCGGGCCGGAAGCAGGACGGCAAGGACCGTGGGTCCTTGCCTGGCCGAATGGCTGGTTTATTCCTGATTTTCGCCACGCTCGCGGGCAATGGCACGGTAGCCAATGTCTTTGCGATAGAAGCAGCCTTCCCAGTTAATCGCTGCAGCCAGCTTGTAGGCTTGCTGCTGGGCCGCACCGACACTGTCGCCCATGGCGGTGGCGCACAGCACGCGGCCACCCGCGGTGACGACGTTGCCGTCCTTGAGCGCGGTACCGGCGTGGAACACCTTGCCTTCCAGCTCGGCGGCAGCATCCAGGCCTTCAATGACAGCGCCCTTGGCGTAGTCGCCAGGGTAGCCGCCAGCCGCCAGCACGATGCCAACGCTTGGGCGTGGATCCCATTGCGCTTCGACCTTGTCCAGGGCCTGGGCCAGGGCTGCTTCGACCAGCAGGACCAGGCTCGACTGCAGGCGCAGCATCACCGGTTGGGTCTCCGGGTCGCCGAAGCGGCAGTTGAACTCGATGACTTTCGGGTTGCCGGCCTTGTCGATCATCAGCCCGGCATACAGGAAGCCAGTGTAGACATTGCCTTCCTCGGCCATGCCGCGCACGGTTGGCCAGATCACCAGGTCCATGACGCGCTGGTGTACTTCGCTGGTGACCACCGGAGCAGGGGAGTAGGCACCCATACCGCCTGTGTTCGGACCAGTGTCGGCGTCGCCAACACGCTTGTGGTCCTGGCTGGTGGCCATCGGCAGGACGTTCTTGCCGTCGACCATCACGATGAAGCTGGCTTCTTCGCCGTCGAGGAACTCTTCGATGACCACGCGCGAACCGGCGTCGCCAAAAGCATTGCCAGCGAGCATGTCGCGCACCGCGTCTTCGGCTTCAGCCAGGGTCATGGCGACGATCACGCCTTTACCGGCGGCCAGGCCATCGGCCTTGATCACGATCGGTGCGCCTTTTTCACGCAGATAAGCCAGGGCCGGCTCGATCTCGGTGAAGTTCTGGTAGTCGGCGGTCGGGATTTTGTGGCGTGCCAGGAAGTCCTTGGTGAAAGCCTTGGAGCCTTCCAGCTGGGCCGCGCCGGCGGTCGGACCGAAGCAATCCAGGCCGCGGGAGCGGAACAGGTCGACCACGCCGGCGACCAGTGGGACTTCCGGACCGACGATGGTCAGGGAAACGTTTTTCTCGGCAAAGTCGGCCAGTTGCTCAAGGGCCAGCACGTCGATCGCGACGTTTTCGCACTTGGCTTCAATGGCGGTGCCGGCATTGCCCGGGGCCACGAAAACTTTCTGCACGCGCGGATCCTGAGCCACTTTCCAGGCCAGGGCGTGTTCACGGCCACCGCTGCCAATGATCAAAACATTCATTTCAAAAACCTCGGATGACGCTAATTCTGTGGGCAGCGTTGAAGCTGCTTTTCTGTGGGAGCGAGCTTGCTCGCTCCCACAGTTGATCGTGCACTTAGTGACGGAAGTGGCGCATGCCGGTGAAGACCATGGCGATGCCGGCTTCATCAGCAGCAGCAATCACTTCAGCATCACGCATCGAGCCACCCGGCTGGATCACCGCCGTCACGCCGGCCTTGGCCGCATTGTCCAGGCCATCACGGAACGGGAAGAACGCGTCGGAGGCCATTACCGAACCCACCACCTGCAGGCCAGCATGCTCGGCTTTGATTGCAGCAATACGTGCCGAGTTTACGCGGCTCATCTGGCCGGCGCCGACACCGATGGTCTGGCGGTTCTTGGCGTAGACAATGGCGTTGGATTTAACGTACTTGGCCACTTTCCAGGCGAAGATCAGGTCGTTGATCTCTTGCTCGGTGGGTGCACGCTTGGTGACGACTTTCAGGTCGTCGGCGCTGATCATGCCGATGTCACGGCTCTGCACCAGCAGGCCACCGTTGACACGCTTGTAGTCCCAGGCAGCAGCGCGGTCAGCCGACCACTCGCCGCAAGCCAGCAGACGAACGTTGGCCTTGGCGGCGACGATGGCGCGGGCTTCTTCGCTGACGCTTGGCGCGATGATCACTTCGACGAACTGACGTTCGACGATGGCCTTGGCGGTTTCAGCGTCCAGCTCGCGGTTGAAGGCGATGATGCCGCCAAATGCCGATTCGGTGTCAGTGGCATAGGCCAGGTCGTAGGCCTTGCGGATGCCGCCTTCGGCGTCCGGGCTGACGGCCACGCCGCATGGGTTGGCGTGCTTGACGATGACGCAGGCCGGCTTGACGAAGCTCTTCACGCATTCCAGCGCGGCGTCGGTGTCGGCCACGTTGTTGTACGACAGTTCCTTGCCTTGCAGTTGGGTCGCGGTGGCGATCCCGACTTCGGCCGGCTTGGCTTCCACGTAGAACGCCGCGCTCTGGTGCGGGTTCTCGCCGTAGCGCATTTCCTGGGCCTTGATGAACTGGCTGTTGAAGGTGCGCGGGAATTCGCTGCGGCCTTCAGTGCTCAGGACTTCGGCAGCCTGGTTCACGGTGCCCATGTAGTTGGCGATCATGCCGTCGTAGGCGGCGGTGTGCTCGAACGCCTTGAGCATCAGGTCGAAACGCTGGGCGTAGGTCAGGCCGCCGGCCTTGAGGCTTTCCAGGACGTTGGCGTAGTCGCTGGCATTCACCACGATGGCCACGTCTTTATGGTTTTTCGCTGCCGAACGGACCATGGTCGGGCCGCCGATGTCGATGTTCTCGATGGCGGTCGGCAGGTCGCAGCCTGGCTTGTTGATGGTGGCTTCGAACGGGTACAGGTTGACCGCGACCAGGTCGATCGGCTTGATGCCGTGCTCGCTCATGATGGCGTCGTCGATGCCGCGACGACCGAGGATCCCGCCGTGGATTTTCGGGTGCAGGGTCTTCACCCGACCGTCCATCATTTCAGCAAAACCGGTGTAATCCGCGACTTCCACAGCGGCAACACCATTGTCCTGCAGCAGCTTGAACGTCCCGCCGGTGGAGAGGATCTCAACGCCCAGGGCTTCGAGCTCCTTGGCGAATTCGAGGATCCCGGTCTTGTCGGAAACGCTGATCAAGGCGCGGCGAATCGGCAGGCGGGTGGTCTGGTCGGTCATTTCAATTTCCATTAAAGCAAGGGAAGTCAGCAAAAAAGGCGACCGGTTTTTACGCGGGCGCCTTTCTGGTTTGATTGAATGCTTACAGCAAATCGTACTGTTTGAGTTTCTTGCGCAGCGTGCCGCGGTTGAGTCCGAGCATCTCGCTGGCCTTGGTCTGGTTACCCTTGACGTAGTTCATCACGCTTTCGAGCAGGGGAGCCTCGACTTCGGAGAGCACCAGGTTGTACACATCCGTGACGGCCGCGCCCTCAAGGTGGGCGAAATAATTGTGCAGCGCCTTCTCGACACTCCCGCGAAGGGTCTGGCCTTCTTCGCTGGGGGTATTGAGGTGCTGTTTCAAATTCACGTTGTCGCTCACGGGTGTTGTTCCACTCACTAAAGTCTCGCTCATCATCGTCATGCGGCCACCCCTTTTTCGTCCCCTGTCAGGCTCTTATAACGCTCGGCGAAAAACTCCCGGACGTTGGCGCATTGTGTTTCCGTTCCATCCAAACGATTGAAGTGGGCGCGAAACTCCCTGGCGCCCGGCAGGGTTGCGAGATACCAGCCGACATGCTTGCGCGCGATTCTTACGCCCATGACATCGCCATAGAAGGCGTGAAGTGCGGCCAGATGCTCAAGCAGAATACGTTCCACTTCGCTCAATTCCGGTGCCGGCAATTTTTCGCCGGTACGCAGGAAGTGCTCGATCTCACGAAAAATCCATGGCCGCCCCTGGGCAGCCCGACCGATCAACAGGCCATCGGCTCCGGTGGCGTCCAGCACATGCCGGGCCTTTTCCGGGGAATCGATGTCGCCATTGGCAAAGACCGGAATCGACACCGCCTGCTTGATCGCGGCAATGGTGTCGTATTCGGCTTCCCCGGTGTACAGGTCGGCACGGGTGCGGCCATGCACCGCCAACGCCGTGATCCCCGACTGTTCGGCAATCTTCGCCACCGTCAGGCCGTTCTTGTTCGCCCGGTCCCAGCCGGTACGAATCTTCAGGGTCACCGGCACATCCACTGCGGCCACCACGGCCTGCAGGATCTCGGTGACCAGTGCTTCATCTTTCAGCAACGCGGAGCCGGCGGCCTTGTTACAGACCTTTTTCGCCGGACAGCCCATGTTGATATCAATAATCTGTGCGCCCAGTTCGACGTTGGCCCGGGCCGCGTCCGCCAGCATCTGCGCATCACCGCCGGCAATCTGCACCGAGCGCGGCTCGGGATCACCTTCGTGGATCATGCGCAGACGTGATTTGCGGGTGTTCCACAAACTCATGTCGCTGGTGACCATTTCCGAGACAACCAACCCTGCACCCAGGCGTTTGCACAACTGCCGAAATGGCTGGTCGGTGACGCCCGCCATCGGGGCGAGAATCAAGCCGTTGTGCAATGTATATGGGCCGATGCGTACCGCCGACATAGGACTTCCCTGTTGTGGGGTCGGATCATGAGAGTTCGAAAAAGGGTTGGCATGATACCCGCTCTCGATGACTGGATAAAGGCTGAATTGGATAAAATCTGAACAACTATTTCGTTATTGCCAGGAGTTTGGTTCGTCCGCGAGGGCGTCAGAAAGTCGCCGCCAATGGCGCGTGACTGAACCGATTCACTCGGGCGAGTGAAAGCTGAGGCTGTAATTCACCGCCTTGGAGCCGGGGTCGAGGATGTCCAGGGCAATGTGAATGGGGGTTTGCGGAGGCATTTCGGCCATCCCGGCGAGGTCGCCGTTGAGGTATTCACCAGGCTTGAAGCGGCGGCTGGCGATCAGGTGGCCGTTGAGGTCGGCAAAGCGCAACTCCAGCAGCGGAAAGGGTTGGGAGAAGGGGGCGCGATTGTAGATGATGGCATCGACCACCAGTGCACCGCTGAAGTCAGGGTGACTGCGGACCACCAGGTTGCTGCTCTTGATTTTCGCGATGTCGACCTTGGAAGGCACTTCGCAGCCGATCTGCGGGCACAGCTGCTGGAACCATGGACGGTACTGATCCTGGCGCGCCAGTTCGTCGAAGTGGTAGGTAATGTACTGGCCGGCCAGCGCGGCTGCACCCAGCAGCACCAGCAATCCCCAGAACAGTCTTCGGCCCCAGGGTGAGCGGCGTTTTTGCCAATCGAGCTGCAGCGGGTCGTCGACCAGGTCCTGCAGCACCTCCTCATGTGCGGCGGGTTCGGCGCGCGCGCGTTTTTTGCGTGCAGGCTCTACGGGCTCCGGGTGCTCATCGAAGTCGTCATCGACAGTCGCCGACAGGCGTTCATGACGTGGGTCGGCTTGCAGATCGTCGTCGAGCGCTTCCAGTCGCAGTTGCGGGGCGTCGGGCTCGTCATCATCGAGATCGACCAGCGACAGCGAAGGTTCGGTGCGCGTAGAAGCATCCAGGTCGTCGAGATTGCCGAGCGCCGGAGCGTCAGGTGTTGGCGGCATCTCATCGATCTCGCCACGCTTTTCGGCCGGTTCGCTGAACAGGCTGTCGGACCAGGGTTCGTCGCTCTCGCTGCTGTCGCGGCGGGCGCTCAGCGACTCTTCCCGAGGTTTGCGCGGCTGTCCGAACGCCTGGGTCGGCTGAATCTCGCGCTGTTCAAGCCGGGCGAGCTCCTGATCGAGGTCCAGGTGGTCCAGATCCAGCTCGGCGGCGCTCCATTGTTTCTGGCTGATGGCGCGCTGTTCAGGCTCCGGGATGACGGCGGGCGGCGGTGTGAGCGCCTGTGCTTCCTGGCCCATGCGCTGTTCGAGCAACTGCCGTGCAGCATTGAACACCTGCAGGCAGGAGCCGCAGCGAACCACTCCGCGGGCCACGCTCAATTGAGCGTGATTGACGCGAAAGCGGGTCTGGCAGTGTGGGCATTGGGTGACGAAGCTGTCGGTCATGCGGCCATCCGGAGTCTGCAAGCGCTCATCTTAGCGCCGACGACCGGTAATGCGCACCCAGCCTTCGCGATTGGCGATCGGATCCAGGTTAAAGTCCTTGGCATAAGCTGCCGCGACTTCTTCGCCTTGTTCGGCGAGGATGCCGGACAGCGCCAGGCGACCGCCCGACTTGACCAGGCCAGTCAGTTGCGGTGCCAGGGCCACCAGTGGGCCGGCGAGGATGTTGGCCACCAGTACGTCGGCCGGTTCCTGCGGCAGGTCTTCGGGCAGGTACAAGGGGAACAGCGCCTCGGCAATGTTGTTGCGACCGGCGTTGTCGCGGGAAGCTTCCAGCGCCTGCACATCGATATCAGTGCCGACCGCCTGTTTGGCCCCCAGCAGCAACGCCGCGATGGCGAGGATTCCCGAGCCGCAGCCGAAGTCGAGGACGTTGCAGTCCTTCAGGTCCTGGCCGTCGAGCCATTCCAGGCACAGAGCGGTGGTCGGGTGGGTGCCGGTGCCAAACGCCAGGCCCGGGTCCAGCAGCAGGTTGACGGCGTCGGGCTCCGGCGCGGCGTGCCAGCTCGGCACGATCCATAGGCGCTGGCCGAAACGCATCGGCTGGAAGTTATCCATCCAGCTGCGTTCCCAGTCCTGGTCTTCGATGATTTCGCTGTGATGCTCGGGCAGCGGGCTGCCGGTCAGCAGCTCCAGGTGCGCGAGTACCGGCGCGGCCTCGGTGCCGCCTTCGAACAAGGCCAGCAGATGGGTGTGCGACCACAGTGGGGTGGTGTTCAGCTCGGGTTCGAAGATCGGCTGGTCTTCGGCGTCCATGAACGTCACCGAGACGGCGCCCACTTCAAGGAAAGCGTCTTCATAGGTTTCGGCTTGTTCTGGGCTGATGGCGAGACGGACTTGCAGCCAAGGCATGGCGGGCACCTTTGAAAAATATTGATGGCAGCCTGGTGGGCTGCGAGAAGGGCGCAAGTTTACGCCAGAGTGCGGGTTTTGTGGGAATGGCATGCTTGCCTCAATCTCCTGTAGGAGCAGCCGGTCGACGCTCGACTGCTCCTACAGGGGGCAGAAACAACAAAGCCGCCCGAAGGCGGCTTTATCTGGTGCGGGCTGAAGCTTAGTGCTTGTCGCCAGCCAGTTTGTGCTCGAGGTAGTGAATGTTCACGCCCCCTTTGCAGAAACCTTCGTCGCGAACCAGGTCGCGGTGCAGCGGGATGTTGGTCTTGATGCCATCGACCACGATCTCGTCCAGCGCATTGCGCATGCGCGCCATGGCTTCGTCACGGGTAGCCCCGTAAGTGATCAGCTTGCCGATCAGCGAGTCGTAGTTCGGCGGCACCGCATAACCGCTGTACAGGTGCGAATCGACGCGAACGCCGTTGCCGCCTGGGGCGTGGAAATGCTTGACGGTGCCCGGGCTCGGCATGAAGGTTTTCGGGTCTTCGGCGTTGATCCGGCACTCGAGTGAGTGACCACGGATAACCACGTCATCCTGAGTGAACGACAGCTTGTTGCCAGCGGCGATGCTGAGCATCTCCTTGACGATGTCGATGCCAGTGACCATTTCCGAAACCGGGTGCTCTACCTGGACACGAGTGTTCATCTCGATGAAGTAGAAGCGACCGTTTTCATACAGGAACTCGAAAGTACCAGCGCCACGGTAGCCGATGTCGACGCACGCCTTGACGCAGCGAGCCAGGACTTCCTGACGCGCCTTCTCGTCGATGCCCGGTGCCGGCGCTTCTTCGAGAACCTTCTGGTGACGACGTTGCAGCGAGCAATCGCGGTCACCCAGATGGATCGCGTTACCCTGGCCGTCGGACAGAACCTGTACTTCGACGTGACGCGGGTTGGTGAGGAATTTTTCCAGATACACCATCGGGTTGCCGAACGCCGCGCCAGCTTCGGTGCGGGTCAGTTTGGCGAAGGCGATCAGGTCTTCTTCCTTGTGCACCACGCGCATGCCGCGACCACCACCGCCGCCAGCGGCCTTGATGATCACCGGGTAGCCGACTTCACGGCCGATGCGCAAAGCGGTTTCTTCGTCTTCCGGCAGCGGGCCGTCGGAGCCCGGAACGGTCGGTACGCCAGCTTCGATCATCGCGTGCTTGGCCGATACCTTGTCGCCCATCAGGCGAATGGTGTCGGCTTTCGGGCCGATGAAGGCGAAGCCGGAGTTCTCGACCTGCTCGGCAAAGTCGGCGTTTTCCGCGAGGAAACCGTAGCCTGGGTGAATGGCGGTTGCGCCAGTCACTTCAGCGGCCGCAATGATTGCCGGGATGTGCAGGTAGGAGTGCGCGGCAGAAGCCGGGCCGATGCAGACGGACTCGTCCGCCAGGCCCAGGTGCATCAGCTCTTTGTCGGCCTTGGAGTAAACGGCGACGGTCTTGATGCCCATCTCTTTGCAGGCACGCAGAATCCGCAGGGCGATCTCACCGCGGTTAGCGATCAGAACTTTTTCCAACTTCGCAGTCATCAAAGGCTCTCCGCAGTTCAAACGATGGTGAACAGCGGTTGGTCGTACTCAACCGGCTGGCCGTCTTCAACGAGGATGGATTCGATCACACCGCTGGTTTCAGCTTCGATGTGGTTCATCATCTTCATGGCTTCGACGATGCACAGGGTGTCGCCTTTCTTCACGGTCTGGCCGACTTCAACGAAGGACGGCGAGGTTGGCGAAGACTTGCGATAGAAGGTGCCTACCATTGGCGAACGGGCAACGGTGCCGTTCAGCGCAGGGGCGGCCGGAGCAGCAGGCGCGGCAGCGGCAGCCGGAGCGGCAGCAGCCGGGGCAGCGGCAGGTGCGGCCATTGGCGCTGGCGCGTAGTACTGCTGGGCCGGAGTCTTGCTGTGGCGGCTGATGCGTACGGACTCTTCGCCTTCCTTGATCTCCAGCTCGTCGATGCCGGACTCTTCCAGCAGTTCGATCAGTTTCTTGACTTTACGGATATCCATGAATCATCAACTCCCAAGGGTCGGTCAGGGGGGCGTTCAACGCTTGTGGTTCAAGCTGTTGCCTGTAGTTCAAGCTGTTCCAGGGCGGCCTCCAGGGCCAGTCGGTAACCGCTGGCGCCAAGGCCGCAGATCACTCCCACCGCTACGTCGGAGAAGTAAGAGTGATGGCGGAAAGGTTCGCGTTTGTGCACGTTGGACAAATGCACTTCGATGAATGGGATGCTCACCGCCAGCAGCGCGTCACGTAATGCGACACTTGTATGCGTAAAAGCTGCTGGATTGATCAGGATGAAGTCCACGCCTTCGCCGCGAGCGGCGTGAATCCGGTCGATTAATTCGTACTCGGCGTTGCTTTGCAGGTAGAGCAAATGGTGGCCAGCGTCACGTGCCCGCCGTTCCAGGTCCTGATTGATCTGAGCCAGGGTCACGGCCCCATACACACCCGGTTCGCGGGTGCCGAGCAGGTTCAGGTTGGGTCCGTGCAGAACCAGTAAGGTCGCCATCTGCTGTTCCTTGTTGTCTATGCGCAGTTGTCAGAACCCGGCGACTATGCCGCAAAGCCTTTGTGACTGTCCAGTTCTCTGCAATAGCCGGCACGATGTCCGATGATTGCGCGAGATAAATGACCGGCGGCTTGAGTTTGGTCATTAGAACGCGCGTTCGGCGCCTGGTATCAGACGCGGAACGCCTGCACTGCGGTATGCAGCCTGCCGCCCAAGACCAGCAAGTTCTCTCCCTGCTCGCGACCTTCGCCAATGCGCAGCAGATTATCCCCGCCCAACTGATGAATTCGCTCGCTGTGATCGCGAATCTCGCTGACCGCGCCGCTTTGTTGGGCGGTGACATCGGCGATGCGTTCGGCGGTGTCGGCAATGGTCTGGATCGCCTCGACGATTTTATCCAGTGCACCGTCAGCCGCTTGCGCCTGACTGGCGGTGGCTTCGGCATGTTCGACCTGGGCGCGCATGCCTTCAACCGAGGCTCGTGCGGCCTGTTGCAGGCCGGCGATCAGGCCCTGAATTTCCGCGGTGGCGCCGGCCGTGCGTTGCGCCAGTGAACGGACTTCCTCGGCGACCACGGCAAACCCGCGGCCCATTTCTCCGGCGCGGGCGGCTTCGATCGCGGCATTGAGGGCCAGCAGGTTGGTCTGGTCGGCGATCGAGCGAATCACCGTCAGCACACCACCGATGGTCGCCGACTCCTCGGCCAGGTGTTCGATCATCTGCGCATTGCCCTGCACCTCACCGACCAGCGCATGCAGCCCGGTCAGACTGTGGCCAATGACCTTTTGCCCCTGTTCCACCGCCAACCCGGCATGCCGACTGGCATCCGCAGCCTGACTGGCATCGCCGGCCACTTGAACAATGGTCGCCTCCAATTCGCCCAGGGAATCACGAATCAGCGCCGTATCCCCGGCCTGGTGTTCGGCGCCGCTGTGCATGTCGTTGCTCAGATCCGCCAGCACCCGACTGCTGCCTGCGACCTGTTCGGCGTTCAGGCGAATGGTGCCCACCAAGTCGACCAGATAGGCGCGCAAGCGATTGAGGGACTCCTGGATGTCATGCAATTCGCGGTTGGTCGCGCCGAGCTGGATTTCCCGGCTGAAATCGCCTTCAGCCCAGATCGAGAGGGCCGGTGCCAGATTGCTCAGAACCCGGGCGAGGCGTCGTTGCAGCGTGTCGATCAGCAAGGCGATCAGCAGAATCAGGCCGATCATCACGCCCTGCAGCAGCCGCACTTCGCCTTGAATCTGTGCGTGTTGCCCGCGCACCACGGGCTCCAGGCCGGCAATGGCCTGTTGCACCGCGTCGATTTTCAGGTGGGTGGCGGCACTCAAGTCAGTCCGTTGCCGGATCTGCTCGCGGGTGCGCGCCAACTCGGCGGGGTAGCGCGCCAGCAGGCTCGTCAGTTCACGTTTGTAGTTGCCGCCGGCGTCTTCGGCGACTGTTTGCTCGTTGCCCTGCAGGCCCATCATGGCGGCAAAATCGTCGCTGTTGGAGGCTTGGGTACTGGCAACGCCGAGCAAGGGCAGGGCGTCGAGCGCTTCAGCCTGGCTGCGGATGTTGTTCACTTCGCGCTCGACATCGGCGGCCAGTTCACTGCGGCCACTGCTGACCAGCTTGTCGCGGGCCAACGACAGCTTGCCCAGGTGCCGGGAGGCCGCCAGCAGCGCCGGAAGGTATTGCGCGGCGGCAGGCGCTTGACTGCTGCTGGCGTATTGGCTGAGTTGTTCGAGGCTGGCGCCCATTTCACGCTCGGCCTGCAGCAACAGGGCCTGGGGGTCGCCTGCCAGTTTGCCGGCGGCGAGCAGTTCGGTCTTGCTGAACTGGTCCAGTTCGACCAGGCTCGGGCGCATGCTCTGGGCCAGCGTCTCCGGCATCTCGGTCAATTGCTGTTGCAAGGTGTCGAGGCTCTGGTTGGCGCTGCTCAGGCGCAAAGCGTCACCGCTGGCCAGGTAATCGGCAATGTTGCGTGCCACCTGATTCTGGAACTGCTGCGACAACCCCAAATAACGCTCCATCAATAGATAGGGGCGCTCCAGGGCTCTTTGCGACCACCACAACGTGGCGCCGAGTGCGAAGCACACCGCAACTAATAGCAGCGTGTTGAGATTGGTCAGCAACTTCAGGCGCATCGGCTTCTACCAACGACAAAATGGCGAAGGCTGAAGTTATTGCGTTTGTATTACAGGGTTATGACCGAATCGGTGGCTTCCGCAGAAAGGCTGGCACTTTGCCTTGATTGTCGCGCAGCCTGCACCCGATTGCGTCCTGCGGCCTTGGCGCGGTACAGCGCTTCGTCGGCCTGGCTGGCCATCATCAGGCTGTCGCAGTCGTCGTGCAGGTCGACAATCCCGGCGCTGAAGGTGCACCACAGATCCTGCGGCTGAGCAGGGTAGTGAATTTCGGCAAAGCGCCGACGGATTTCGTCGAGCACCTTGCAGGCCGATTCGCAGTCGGTGTCGGGCATGACGATGGCGAACTCTTCACCGCCGTAGCGGCCAATGAAATCGGTCTTGCGCAGACGTTGCTTGAGGAACAGTGCCAGGCTTTTGATCACGCGGTCGCCCATGGGATGGCCATGGCTGTCGTTGACCCGCTTGAAGTGATCGATGTCGAGCATCGCGAAGCTCAACGGCTTGTTCTCGCGGCGGGCGCGGAAGCTGCAGTCTTCGAGCAGTTGCAGGATGTGGGTGTGGTTATACAGCCCGGTCAGGCTGTCACGGATCATCCGCGCCTTGAGATTGCGCGCCCGGGCAGCGCGATTGCGCACCGTGGTGATCAGGTGGCGTGGTTTGATCGGCTTGGTCAGGAAGTCGTCGCCGCCCTCGCTCATCGCGTCCAGCTGCTTGTCCAGGTCATCCTCGGCCGACAGGTAGATGATCGGCACGCTGACGTAACGGTCGTTGTGGCGAATCACCTTGGCCAGTTCGGTACCGGTGCAGGCCGGCATGTACATGTCGAGAATGATCAGGTCGGGCTGGAAATCCGCCAGTACCGCCATCGCCTGGATCGGTTCGATCAGGGTCCGGGTCACAATCCCGGCACTGTTGAGCAGGCGCTCGGTGTGCATGGCCTGGGCGCGCGAGTCATCGATGATCAACACCTTGAACGGCTCGTACTGAGCGACGCAGGTCAGGACTTCGATTTTTTCCAGCAGGCTCGAGGCTTCGAGGGCTCCGGTCAGGAATTCCTGGCCGCCGGCGCGAACAGCGGCGAGGCGGGTCGGGGTATCGGTTTCAAGCAGGCTGAAAAACAACAGTGGCAGTTTCTGTTCCAGTCCTTGCTGGGCATCGGCCGCCAGTTGCAGGCCTTGGCCCGGGCCGTTGAAGTCGACGTCCATGACGATGGCGGCGGGCAGGCGCTCGACCATCGAGGAACGAAATGCCACGACGCTGTCGAGGGATTGTGCGCTGAGGCCGAAAAATTCCAGCTGGCGGGCCAGGCGTTCAGCGCGCTCATGGTCCTGGAGGAGGATGTAGACCGGTTTGCGCAGCGGCGGCAGCAAGGTCTCTTCAAGCTGATCGCCCTGGCGCAAGCCGGTGCGCGACAAACGCTGCATCAGGCGATTGAGGTCAGTGATCAGGGTGCTGCTCAGGCGTCCGCGATTGGCATCGACCGCCTGCAGTGCCTGGCTGATGCTGTGTGCCAACCGGGTGTGTTCGGGTTGGGCGAAACGCTCGGCGAACCGCAGCAAGCGCAAGTTGGCTTCGCCGAGTTCGGAAAGGTCGGCGCTTGACCATTCGCTGCCCTGCAAGCGTTGCCAGATCTCAAGAATTTGACGTGCCTGATGAATTACCCGCTGGGCAAAGTGCTGTTTGAGGCGCTCACGGCTGGGGTCTTCTGGCTCGGTCATATCCTGACTACTAGTTAGGGTGCATGCTGAGATCGACTGGTGGCTCTATGCTAGCACCACTTTCTCATTGCATGAGTGTCGTAAGTCAATAATGTGCAAAGCGCCCCGATTCAGTTTATGACCGACCAGTCTCATAGGCTCGCAGCGCTCCTTCATCTATAGTGCTCGCTCGACCGGGCCAGACAGGTGTCATGCCTTGTAGGATTAATCCGCGCAGCCAAGGCACGATGGAGTCGGGTTGTGGTCGAAATCGATGAACTCAAGTGATTGAAAGGATATCGCCATGCTGGACTGGAAGAACCGCGCAGGCAGCGCGCCTGAACGTGCCGCCGAACCCAAATCGGCCACCCGCAGCTACGTTGGCGGTCTGCTGTTCAGCCGCGCCCTGGCCACCCTGATTGGCTTGTACTTGCTGGTAACCATCGCCCTGGGTTGGTACTGGAGCGAAGAGCCGGCGCTGTTCCCGGTCCAGCAGAACGCGCAAGTTGCCGCCGAAAAAGACGGCAAACAGATGGTCGTCGGCTACACCACTGTGGAAACCCTGAAAACGGTCGCGGGCACCCTGCTGAACAAGCCGGGCGGCTATATTTCCAACGACCGGTTCCCGCCGGGCCTGTGGATGGACAACATGCCGAGCTGGGAATACGGCGTACTGGTGCAGGTGCGTGACCTGACCCGTGCCCTGCGCAAGGACTTCGCTCGCTCGCAGTCGCAGTCGGCGGAAGATGCCGACCTGGCCAAGGCCGAGCCACGTTTCAACTTCGACAACAAGAGCTGGGTGCTGCCGTCCAGTGAGTCGGAATACCAGGAAGGCATCAACTCTCTGAGTCGTTATCAGGCGCGCCTGTCGGATCCGTCGCAGAAAAACGCACTGTTCTATGCGCGCGCCGACAACCTGAACAACTGGCTGGGTGATGTCGGTACACGTCTCGGCTCCCTGTCCCAGCGACTGTCGGCCAGTGTAGGCCGGGTCAAGCTCAACACCGCGCTGAAAACCGAAGTCATCGCGCCGGGCCAGGTTCCGCAGGTCGATGAAGAAGTGGTCGAAACACCGTGGATGCAAATCGACAACGTGTTCTACGAAGCCCGTGGCCAGGCTTGGGCTCTGTCCCACCTGCTGCGCGCCATCGAAGTCGACTTTGCCGACGTCCTGGCCAAGAAGAACGCCACCGTCAGCGTGCGTCAGATCATTCGTGAGCTGGAGGCCTCGCAAGAGCCGGTATGGAGCCCGATGATCCTCAACGGCAGCGGTTTCGGTCCATTGGCCAACCACTCACTGGTCATGGCCAACTACATCTCGCGAGCCAACGCAGCGGTGATCGATCTGCGCCAACTGCTCAACCAGGGCTAAGTGATGGTCGATCAATCCCGTGAGGCCGCCCACCGTGCGGCCTCCGACGCCGAACAAATCGCCTGGGTCGACGATCAGGACAACCTGCTCGGCTCGCTGGTGCGCTCGGAGTTGCGCGAGCGCGGGCTGATTGGCCGGGGCACCTACATCATGCTGTTCAATTCGGCCGGCGAGTTGTGCGTGCACCAGCGCACGTTCAGCAAGGCGATTTATCCGGGTTTTTGGGATGTGGCGGCGGGCGGCATGGTCGGCGCCGGCGAAAGCTACGCCGAGTCGGCGGCCCGGGAGTTGGCGGAGGAGTTGGGCGTGAGCGGGGTCGAACTGACCGCCCATGACCACTTCTATTTCGAAGATACCGGCAACCGTCTGTGGTGTTCGGCGTTCTCTGCGGTCTGGGACGGACCGTTGAAACTGCAGCCCGAGGAAGTGCTGCAGGCGCGCTTTATGCCTATCGAGCAGGTGCTGGTGGAAATCCAGCAAAAGCCTTATTGCCCGGACTCTTTGGCAGCGTTGAAGCGCTATCTGCGCTCGCGTGGGGGCGACGTCGCAAAAGAGCTATAAATTGGCGCCGATTGGCTCTTAGCAAGTAGGCTTTTTGCCGTTACACTGCGCGACCTTTTAAAGCTGGACCGGATTGCCCGTCTTTTTTATAGGAGCGAGGTAATCCGGTCCAGTAGCGCTGCCCCTGCCTGAGTGGGGCTTCGCGGTCGATAGCACGTGGCAACGTTGCTGCGACCAGTCTTTGTCCTCCCAAGAGGATTGCCGGTGGCCAAAAAAGCCGCATCCTTCGCCGCCCTAGGTGGCCTGGTATTTTCCACCGACGCAGGTCGACATTGCCCGGACTGTAGTCAGCCGGTGGCAGCCTGCATCTGCAAACAAACCGTCATCCCGGCCGGCGACGGCATCGCGCGCGTGCGCCGCGAAAGCAAGGGCCGTGGCGGTAAGACCGTGACCACCATCAGCGGCGTGCCGTTGGCGGAAGACGCGCTCAAGGAACTGGCGACGACGCTGAAGAAGCGCTGTGGCACCGGTGGTGCGTTGAAAGACGGGGTCATCGAAATCCAGGGCGATCATGTCGAGCTACTCTTGGCTGAACTGACCCGACACGGTTTCAAAGCGAAGAAGTCCGGCGGCTAGCAGCCTCTGTGAAGACCACCCCGACTTGATATTCACCTGCCACACGCCAGGTTCAATGTCGTCCCCATGGTTTTCACAGAGCCTGTTCTGACCGGTTTCTAAACTCAGCGCTGCTTGTGGGGTCTATGGACCTTGCATGCAGGCTAATCGTCATTTTCATTCCTTAGAATGCGCCAGCCCTCAACCCGGATGGCGCTCTTCGACTTCATTTATAGGGGACTTCAATGTCCGTACGACGCACACGCAAAGACGATGGCAGCCAATGGACAGTTGCGGACAGCCGCAGTGTTTACGGGATTCGCCATTGGGGGGCCGGGTATTTCGCGATCAATGACGCCGGTCGCGTCGAAGTTCGTCCGAACGGTCCGAACAGCTCGCCTATCGACCTGTTCGAGCAAGTCGACCAGCTGCGCAAGAGCGGCCTGTCCTTGCCATTGCTGGTTCGCTTTCCGGACATCCTGCAAGACCGCGTGCGTCAGCTGACGGGCGCGTTCGACGCCAACATCGAGCGTCTCGAGTACCAGAGCAAATACACCGCGCTGTACCCGATCAAGGTCAACCAGCAGGAAGCGGTGATTGAGAACATCATCGCCACGCAGAACGTCTCCATTGGCCTGGAAGCCGGTTCCAAGCCGGAGCTGCTGGCGGTCCTGGCCTTGGCGCCGAAGGGCGGCACCATCGTCTGCAACGGTTATAAGGACCGTGAGTTCATCCGCCTGGCGCTGATGGGCCAGAAGCTGGGTCACAACGTGTTCATCGTGATCGAGAAAGAATCCGAAGTCGGCCTGGTGATCGAAGAAGCCGCCTCGCTCAAGGTCAAACCGCAGGTCGGCCTGCGCGTGCGCCTGTCGTCCCTGGCATCGAGCAAGTGGGCCGATACCGGTGGCGAGAAATCCAAGTTCGGTTTGTCCGCCGCGCAATTGCTGTCGGTGGTCGAGCGTTTCCGTGGCGCCGGCCTGGATCAGGGCATCCGCCTGCTGCACTTCCACATGGGCTCGCAGATCGCCAACCTGGCGGACTACCAGCACGGCTTCAAGGAAGCGATCCGCTACTACGGCGAACTGCGCAACCTCGGCCTGCCGGTCGATCACATCGACGTCGGTGGTGGTCTGGGTGTTGACTACGATGGCACGCACTCGCGCAACGCCAGCTCGATCAACTACGACATGGACGATTACGCCGGTGTCGTGGTCGGCATGCTCAAGGAATTCTGCGACGCGCAGAGCCTGCCGCATCCGAACATCTTCTCCGAGAGTGGCCGTTCCCTGACCGCTCACCACGCCATGCTGGTGGTACAGGTCACCGACGTCGAAAAACACAACGACGACGTGCCGCAGATCGAGAACAAGGAAGCCCTGCCGGAAACCGTGCAATGGCTGGTGGACCTGCTGGGGCCGACCGACATTGAAATGGTCACCGAAACCTACTGGCGCGCCACTCACTACATGAGCGACGTCGCCGCGCAGTACGCCGATGGCAAGCTGACCCTGGCGGAAAAAGCCCTGGCCGAGCAGTGCTACTTCGCCGTTTGCCGCCGTCTGCACAACTCCCTGAAAGCCCGTCAGCGCTCCCATCGCCAGGTGCTGGACGAGCTCAACGACAAGCTGGCCGACAAGTACATCTGCAACTTCTCGGTGTTCCAGAGCCTGCCGGACACCTGGGCCATCGGCCAGGTTCTGCCGATCCTGCCGTTGCACCGCCTCGACGAAGAGCCGCTGCGTCGCGCCGTGCTGCAAGACCTGACCTGCGACTCCGACGGCAAGATCAAGCAGTACGTCGACGAGCAGAGCATCGAGACCAGCCTGCCGGTACACGCCCTGAAGGACGGTGAGGATTACCTGCTGGGGATCTTCCTGGTCGGCGCTTATCAGGAAATCCTTGGCGATATGCACAACCTGTTTGGTGACACCGACTCGGTGAACATCTACCAGAACGCCGATGGCAGTGTGTATCACGCGGGTATCGAAACCCACGACACCATCGAAGACATGCTGCGCTACGTGCACTTGTCGCCGGAAGAGTTGATGACCCATTACCGCGACAAGGTTGCCAGTGCGCGGATCAGCGCTACGGAGCGTACCCAGTACCTCGATGCGTTGCGCCTGGGTCTGACTCGCTCGTCTTATCTGTCTTCTTGAGGTAACGAACGGCTGCTACCGGGCTGTCTGAAAATATCCCGCGTCCTACGGGTGATTCGGATAGTTCGGTAAGGCTTTTCTGATTTCTTGCAGTGCTTTTCCAAGCTGCAGCACTTTCAACGATGCTGCATCTTTATTTCGCGTAGTCCTTTTCCCAAGTTGTATTTCGGTACTCTACTCGGCCATGTCTCTCAGCGAGAATCCCCGGCCCGCCCCTCCTGTAGAGAAAAGCCGATGTTCGATCCCCTTCACGAGCCGTCATTTCACCTGGAGCTGACGGGCCACGCCAAACCTCTTCCCGTCCTGTCCTTCACCGGCAACGAAGCCATCAACCAACCTTTTGAGTTTCTGCTGGATCTGCACCTGGACGATTGCCTGCTGGACACCGGCAGCTTGCTGTTTCGTACGGCCTATTTCAGTTTTGGCGCGGCGGGGGGCGGTATCCATGGACTCATTCAAGACCTGGTCCCCTTGCACGATCCGTCGACGCCCGGACTCTGGCGTTTGTCCCTGGGGCCCAGGCTGGCATGCCTGGCCCGACGCAGTAATCAACGGCTATTCAGTGAGTGCACGGTGCCGCAGATTCTGACGCAGGTCCTGAAGGAGCATGGGATTGGCGCAAACCTTTGTCGGTTCGAGTTGCAGGGCAATTATCCGACGCTGGAGCTATGCACTCAGTACCGTGAAACGGACCTGGGGTTCTTCCAGCGCCTTTGCGAGCAACACGGAATTCGCTATCACTTTCACCATCGGCGTGACACCCACTGCCTGGTCTTGATCGACAGCTGGCCCGAGGACTGTGCGGCCGACAGCCTGTGGATCGACGGTGAGGCAAGCCATGCCGTCAGCCATTTTGAGGTGCATGTCGAAGGGCTGGGGGGCGGGGCGCGGGCGCGAACCGAAGAGGCCGCTGTCCGGGCGGGAGGGCATCTGCTGGTTTCGGGGTACGCCGACGCTGCCAGCCATGGCCAGTGGTTGATCAGCCGAGTCGAGCATGCCGGCACGCGAGCGTCGCCAGTGCCGTATCACAATCAGCTGTGGCTGCGCCCTTGGGGGGCTTCGCTGGCGCCGACGCAGGCGTTGCAGAAACCACAGATGACCGGCGTACAGCGTGGGAGGGTGGTCAGCATAGATGGCGCTCACCGTGATTCGCGGCAAAGGGTCGCGGTGCAATTCGATTGGCTGTATCAGGGTGAAGGGAGTGCTCCCAGCCACTGTTGGCTGCCAATCTCCGAGCGATTCAGTGCGCAAGCGCTTGCTGGCCTGATGGTCGGCGCCGAGCTGTGCGTGAGTTTCATCGAGGGCGATCCGGACCGGCCAGTGATCAGCGGGATATTCCGCTCGCCGACCTATCCCCTCGACAACCGGTCAGCGCCAGAGGCGCCGCTATTGCACCTGCAGATCAGCCGTGCCGCCTTCATGGCGCAAGCACCGCAGGTCGAGGTGGTGGGCGCCGGGCCGGCCCTGCAGGAACAATTCAGGCTCGGTAGCAGCGAGGTACGCTTTGAGCCAGCGCAGGTGATCCTCTCAAGTCCCAGCATCCACTTGCAGGCTGCGCCCCTCGACGCCGTTGCCGAAGCCGGGGAGGGTACGGAGCAGGAGCACCACGACTGGCTCAAGCAGGTTCAGGACAGTCAGCCATTGACCCTGTTGTGCCTGATACCGGGTGGCGGCAGCTTCAGTCATTGCCGGCAGGGTGCCTGTGCTTGCCGAATGGTCGTGGGGCCTGGCTTGAGTGGTGCGGCATGAATGTGGCCCGTACGGCTCAGTGGATAATATTGGATGTACCGGGGGCGCCGCCCATGAAAGAAAAGCTGCAGCAATTTGCCCCCGCCGCAGCACATGCCGTGTTTGCCAGCACTGACTTGCACCCGTTACGCGAGGACGGTCCGCAGTTGGTCGAGCTCTTGCCCCATTCGCAGCTGGCGCAATGTGTTCATGAGCAGCCAGGGGAATGGGCGGGTCTGCTGTTGCAGGCTGACGTTTCAACGCCGAGTCTGCTCAAGCATTTGCGACGCATGCTGACGGTCACTTTCGGCCTGCATTACAAAGGCCTGCTGAACTACTACAACCCCTGTACCGCCAGCTATTTTTTCGATGCCTGCGATGCCCGTGAGCTGAGTCGTTGGTTAGGTCCGATTGATCGGCTGTACTGGTACGGTGGGACCTGGGCCGACCGGGCGCTGGGCAGCCTGGGCTGGCAGCAATTGGTCAATCCGCACCTGGCCGTGGAGCCGCTGGCGGTTGACGACTACCTAAGCCTGCACCAGCAGGGACGGTTGCAGGCGTGCATGCTCGAGCGGCATGCATGGTTCTGGAGTCGCTCCACCGAACGAGACTACGAGGTGATCTGGGCCAATCTCCAGGAAGGTCTTGAGCAGGGCTTCACCCAGCCCGCCGTGCTGGACGGCTGGCTGCGCCTGCGCTTGCAACACCCCACTGCCACCTTGCTGCCGACGCAGTCCGGGCGGACACAGCAGGAACGCCTCGACAGCCTGCGCCAACACTGGCGCAACGATCATTTTTGAGCGGTAAACCACCTGTCCTGACTGCGCAGCTGCCAGGCGATCACGCCGAGCGTCACGCTGCGCAGCACCATGAACAGCAGAAACGCCAGCCACAAGCCATGGTTACCCCACCCTTGCAGCAACCACGCAAACGGTGCGGCGATGATCACGGTCAACAGCATGCCGTTACGCATTTCCCGCGCCCGGGTTGCGCCGATGAACAGGCCATCGAGCAGGTAACTCCAGACCGCAATCAATGGCAGCGCCGCCAGGTACGGTAAATAGTGGTAGGCGGTGTCGCGCACGTTCTGGATGTCCGTCTGCATATCGATGAACAGGTGCCCGGCGCACAAAAACAGCAGGGCAAAGCCGGTGCTGGCGAGCAACGACCAGCCGCACGACACCACCATTGAACGGCGGAGCGCCTGGCGATCACCGGCGCCAATGGCGTGCCCGCACAATGCCTCGACCGCATGGGCCAGGCCATCCAGGGCGTGCGCCGTGAGCAACAGGCCGTTGAGCAGCAGGGCGTTGGCGGCCACTGTGGCATCACCGAGCCGTGCGCCTTGCACGGTAATCATGAAGAACACCGATTGCAGGGCCAGGCTGCGAATGAATATGTCGCGATTGACCGCCAGCAGTGGTCGCCAGTTGTGCCAAAGCGCCAGGGCGGCCCACGCGATGTGCCCGGGGTAGGCGCGCAAGGCGCCGCGAGTGAGCGCCAGGCCGAGCAGCGCGCCGGTCCACTCGGCAATCACCGAAGCACGGGCCGAGCCCACCACGCCCCAGTCCAGGCCGATCACGAACCACAGGTTGAGAGCGATGTTCACCAGGTTGGTGGTCAGCAGGATGGCCAAGGGCGCGCGGGCATTCTGGGTGCCGAGGAACCAGCCGACCAAGGCATAACTGGCCAGTGCCGCCGGCAGACCAAAGAGCCGGGTGTGGAAAAAGTCCCGGGTCAGCTGTTCGAGTTCGACCGACGGCTGCATGAAGTGCAGAGCCACCCCGCTCAAGGGCACGCCGACGATGCCAAGGGCGAGCGCCAGGCCCAGCGCCAGCAACAGCCCTTGCAACAGAATCTGCCGCAGTGCCGCACCGTCGCCACGCCCGGCGGCCTGGGCGGCGAAGCCGGTGGAGCCCATGCGCAGGAAGCCCATGGCCCAGGCCAGGAAGGTGTAAAGGCTGGCGCCCACGGCGACGGCGCCCAGTTGATGGGCGTGGGGCAGGTGACCGATCACGGTGCTGTCGACCAGCGCTACCAGGGGCACGGAAATATTCGAGAGAATCATGGGCGCGGCGAGCGCCCAGACCCGGCGGTGGGTTGGGCGATCGCGCCAGTCGGTGATCAGCGTGGACATGCAGGCTCCTTGCGAGAGCGGCCATTGTAGCGGCAGAACCGGCGCCGAGAACCAATCGGCCAAACGTCGGTCAATCAGTCCAGCCCGACAGGTGCTTGGGCTATAGTTCAACCCTTCGATACTTCTGCCATCGAGTGCCCCATGCTTAACAAAGGATTGTTCCTGGTCTGTGCGCTGGCCTTGCTTAGCGCCTGCGATTCGTCGACTTCCGAAAAAACCACGGCCAGCGCCACTGCGCCGGCAGCCGCCAGCGTGCCCAAGGCGCCTGTGGTGCAAGACGTCGCGACCTTGAAACAGCGCTACGCCGGCCGCGAGCTGAGCGTGGTGGATGTCTCGGAAATCCAGGTCGACGGTGCCAGCACCCTGTCGGTGAGTTTCTCGGTGCCGCTGGACCCACAGCAGAAGTTCGCCGAAAAATTGCACCTGGTCGACAGCAAAAGCGGCAAGGTCGACGGTGCCTGGGAACTGTCCGATAACCTCATGGAGCTGCGCCTGCGCCACCTCGAGCCGCAGCGCAAGCTGGTGCTGACCGTGGATGCCGGGCTGGTGGCGGTCAACGACAGCAAGCTCGCCGCCGAATACGTCAGCCGCCTGGAAACCCGCGACCTGCAACCGACCGTCGGTTTCGCCAGTCGTGGCACCTTGCTGCCGACTCGCCTCGCCGAAGGCTTGCCGGTGATCGCGTTGAATGTCGACAAGATCGATGTCGAATTCTTCCGCATTAAGTCCGAAGCGCTGCCGGCCTTCCTCGCCCAATGGGGACGCAGCAACAGCCTGCAGAGCTATGAATCCCGTGAATTGCTGCCGATGGCCGAGCTGGTCTACGGTGGCCGTTTCGACCTCAATCCGGCGCGCAATACTCGCGAAACCCTGCTGCTGCCGATTGCCGGCCTCAAACCGTTGCAACAGCCCGGCGTGTACCTGGCAGTGATGCGCGCTTCCGGCACCTACAACTATTCGCAACCGGCGACCCTGTTCACCCTCAGTGACATCGGCCTGTCGGCGCACCGCTACCAGAACCGCCTCGACGTGTTCACCCAGGCGCTCGAAGGCGGTAAGGCGCTGGAAGGCATCAGCCTCGAACTGCTCGACGCCGAAGGTCGGGTGGTCGGCCAGGGCAAGACTGAAAGTGGCGGTCATGCGCAATTGCCGCTGCCGAAAAAAGCCGAGGTGTTGCTGGCCCATCAGGGCGAGCAGACCAGCCTGCTGCGCCTCAATAGTGCGGCGCTGGACCTGGCCGAGTTCAATATCGCCGGGCCCCAGGCGCACCCCTTGCAGTTCTTTGTGTTTGGGCCGCGCGATCTCTACCGTCCCGGTGAAACCGTGCTGCTTAACGCGCTACTGCGGGACGCCGACGGCAATGCGGTGAAGCCGCAGCCGGTGAGTGTCGAGGTCCGTCGTCCAGACGAGCAGGTCAGTCGCAAGTTCGTCTGGGACGCCGATGCGTCCGGACTCTATCAATACCCGCTGCAACTGGCCGCCGAGGCGCCAACCGGGCGTTGGCAGTTGCTGTTCGACCTGGGGGACGGCAAGCCCCAGCTCTATGAATTTCTGGTCGAAGACTTTCTGCCCGAGCGCCTGGCCCTTGAACTCAAGGGTAATGATGCGCCAATCAAACCGACTGATACCGCGCAAATCAGCGTCAATGGCCGTTACCTTTACGGCGCTCCGGCAGCCGGCAATCGTCTGAGCGGCCAGGTCTACGTGCGGCCCCTGCGTGAAGCGGTGAAAAGCCTGCCGGGCTATCAGTTCGGTTCGGTCACCGAGGAAGAGCTCAGCCAGGACCTGGAGCTGGAAGAAACCGCGCTGGATGCGCAGGGCGAGGTGTTGATCTCCCTGGATAGCAAATGGGCCGAAGCCAGGTCGCCGTTGCAGTTGATTGTCCAGGCCAGTTTGCAGGAGTCCGGCGGCCGTCCGATCACCCGCCGTGTGGTTCAGCCGGTGTGGCCGGCCGAGCGCATGCCGGGCTTGCGCGGGCTGTTCGAGGGTGAAGAAACCGATGGCGATGGTCCGGTCGAGTTCGAGCTGCTGGTGGCCGATAAGGAAGGCCACAAGTTGGCCGCCGACAACCTCAAGGTGCGCCTGGTCCGCGAGCGTCGCGACTACTACTGGAACTACTCGGATAACGACGGCTGGAGCTATCACTTCAACGAGAAGTTCCTCAACCAGGCCGAGCAAACCCTCAGCATCAAGGCTGGCGACACCGCCAAGGTTAGCTTCCCGGTGGAGTGGGGCCCTTATCGGGTGGAGGTCGAAGATCCGCAAACCGGCGTGATCAGCAGCGTGCGCTTCTGGGCCGGTTACCGGGCCCAGGACAACGCCGAAGGCGGCGCGGTGCGTCCCGATCAGGTCAAGCTGGCGCTGGACAAACCCGCTTATGGTGACGGCGATACCGCCAGCGTCACGGTGACGCCACCGGCTGCCGGCAAGGGTTACCTGTTGCTGGAGTCGGCGGACGGCCCATTGTGGTGGCAGGAAATCGACGTCCCGGCGCAGGGCAAGAGCTTTGTCATCAAGCTCGATCCGAAGTGGGCGCGCCATGACCTGTACGTCAGCGCACTGGTCATTCGTCCCGGTGAACGCAAGGCCAATGTCACGCCCAAGCGTGCCGTGGGGGTGCTGCACCTGCCGCTGGAACGCAGCCAGCGCAAGCTCGGCCTGAGCCTCACGGCGCCGGAAAAAATGCGTCCCAAGCAGCCGCTGAAGGTGCAGATCCAGGCGAAGAACGCCGACGGCAGCGTGCCGAAACAGGTGCACGTGCTGCTGGCCGCAGTCGATGTCGGCATCCTCAATATTACCGAATACCCGACGCCGGATCCGTACTCCAGCCTGTTCGGGCGCAAGGCCTACGGCGCCGACCAACTGGACGTCTACGGGCAGTTGATTGAAGCCGGTCAAGGGCGCCTGGCGAGCCTGGCATTCGGTGGTGACGCGGCGCTGGCCAAGGGCGGCAAGCGCCCGGACACCAGCGTGACCATCGTCGCCCTGCAAAGCGCGCCGGTGACCTTGAATGAGCAGGGGGAGGGCGAAGTCAGCGTCGATATCCCGGACTTCAATGGCGAGCTGCGGCTGATGGCGCAAGCCTGGACCGATGAGCGTTATGGCATGGCCGAAGGCAAGACGGTGGTCGCCGCCCCGCTGATCGCCGAACTCTCGGCCCCGCGCTTCCTCGCCGGTGGCGACCAGACCACCTTAGCCCTGGACCTGTCCAACCTGTCAGGCAAGGCGCAGACGCTTACGGTGCAACTGAGTAGCGAAGGACAGTTGGCATTGCTCAATGAGACCGCGCAACGCGTGCAACTGACTCAGGGCCAACGCACCACGCTGCGGATTCCGGTGCACGCACTCGGCGGATTTGGCCAAGGCAAAGTCAAGGTGCTGGTCAATGGCCTCGACCTGCCGGGCGAGAGCCTGCCGCCCTTCAGTCGCGAATGGACCCTCGGGATTCGTCCGGCCTATCCGGCCTTGCTCAAGCATTACCGCGCAGTGCTCAAGGACCAGCCATGGAGCTTGCCGGAAGGGGCGCTGGCGCAGTTCGAACCGGCCGGGCGCGAGGCCTTGCTCAGCCTTTCCAGCCGACCACCGTTGAATCTGGGCGAGCAGATTCGCGCGCTCAAGGCCTACCCCTATGGGTGTGCCGAGCAAACCACCAGCGGCCTCTATCCGTCGCTCTATGCCGATGCCGCGAGCCTCAAGCGCCTGGGCCTGGAAGGCGAGCCGGACGCGACGCGCAAGCGCAAGATTGAGTTGGGCATCGAACGCCTGCTGGGCATGCAGCGCTACAACGGCAGCTTCGGCCTGTGGGGCGCCGACGGTGAAGAGGAATACTGGCTGACGGCTTACGTCACCGACTTCCTGCTGCGCGCTCGGGACCAGGGTTATGCCGTGCCGCCCGAGGCGCTGAAAAAGGCCAGCGAGCGTCTGTTGCGCTACTTGCAGGAGCGCAACCTGATTGAGGTCGACTACAGCGAAAATGCCGAGCACACGCGCTTCGCGGTGCAGGCCTATGCCGGCCTGGTCCTGGCTCGCAGTCAGCAGGCGCCGTTGGGTGCGCTACGCAGCCTGTTCGAGCGCCGCAGCGATTCCCGCTCCGGGCTGCCGCTGGTGCAGTTGTCGATCGCTTTGCAGAAAATGGGCGATCAGCCGCGCGCCGACCAGGCCTTGCTCGCCGGGCTGGCCAGCACCCGCCAGGGCAACGACTGGCTGGCCGATTACGGCAGCCCGTTGCGCGACCAGGCGATGATCCTGGCCTTGCTGGAAGAGAATGACTTGGCCAAGGGCAAGCGTGAGGAGCGGCTGTTCGAGCTGTCCGATCTGCTCGCCAGCAACCCGTGGTTGTCGACCCAGGAACGCAATGCGCTGTTTCTCGCCGGTCGCGGCCTGCTGGGCAAACCCGAGACTGCCTGGAAGGTCGTGCTCGACGGCAGTGGCGGTGAATACCCGTTGAGCAACGAGCAGCCGGCGTTGGCCCTGGAAGGCCAGTTATTGTCGTCGGACATGAGCCTGCGCAACCAGGGCAGCGAGCCGGTCTATCAACAGCTGACGATCTCTGGCTACCCCGCGCAGGCGCCGCTGCCTGGCGGTGAAAACCTGAGCATTCGTCGCGAGTACCTGGGGATGAACGGCCAGCCTCTGGACCTCAAGGCACTCAATAGCGGTGACCTGGTGCTGGTGCACATCGCCGTGAATGCCAAGCAACGGGTGCCGGATGCGCTGGTGGTGGACTTGCTGCCGGCCGGCCTGGAGCTGGAAAACCAGAACCTGGCGCAAAGCGCTGCCAGCCTGGAAAACGCCAGCAGCAAGGTCAAGGAGTGGCGTGAATCGATGCAGAACGCCAGTCTCAAGCACCAGGAGTTCCGCGACGATCGTTATGTCGCGGCGCTCAACCTGGACGGCTACGGCACCACGCACCTGCTTTACCTGGCGCGGGCGGTGACTCCGGGGACCTACCGGGTGCCGCCGCCGCAAGTCGAGTCGATGTACCGGCCGAACTGGCAGGCGCTGGGTGAAACCGCGCCGCAGATGGTGATCAAGGGTCGCTGACGGCAGGCTGGGTGATCAATGGATCACCCAGCTCAACACCCACAAGCCCAGCACCAGCCAGATCACCCCGGCGATAATCGATGCACGCATGAAGGCGCGGATGGCCGAGTACAACAGAAGTAGGCCGACCACCAGGCTGATGATGCTGATCACCGAGGTGTCCATGCCCAATGCCTGCGACAGCCCTTCGACAAAGTTGCCGCCGGCGTGGGTCAGGGTATTGAACAAGCCACTGAGAATCTCGACGATAAAGCGGATGACCGATCCCAGTGCCTGGCCGAGCCATTCAAAAAAGCTTTCTACCTGCATGTGTGCGTCCTGATCAAAGAGTGGGTGTTGCCGTCGCTGCCGAGGCTTTGGCTGTGGTGTAAGCGGCCAAGTTCCCTGAAGCATAGAGGTTTGCGCGTTTGAATTTTGCAAAAGCGGCGCGGCGTTTGTCTGCCAGCCGATTCCTGCGTCGGTTGATCGCTGGCGTGCTCCTGCTGGTGGCGCTGCTGTGGCTGGCCGATCGAATCTGGCCGCTGCCCTTGCCGAAGGACGACCTGGCGCGGGTGGTGCTGGCCGAAGACGGCACGCCGCTGTGGCGCTTTGCCGATGCCAATGGGGTGTGGCGCTACCCGGTGCGCACCGATGAAGTCTCGCCGTATTATCTCGACGCCCTGCTGACCTACGAGGACCGCTGGTTCTACCAACACCCCGGAGTCAACCCGCTGGCGCTGGGACGGGCGGCCTGGCAGAACCTCAGTGGCGGGCGCGTGCTGTCCGGCGGCAGCACCCTGTCGATGCAGGTCGCGCGTTTGCTCGATCCCCATTCGCGGACGCTGCCGGGCAAGCTGCGACAACTGTGGCGCACCGGGCAACTGGAGTGGCACCTGTCCAAGGAACAGATTCTCAACCTGTACCTCAATCGCGCGCCGTTTGGCGGCACCTTGCAAGGGGTGGCGGCGGCCAGTTGGGCCTATCTGGGCAAGTCGCCAAGGCACCTGACTCATGCTGAGGCGGCCATGCTTGCGGTACTTCCCCAGGCCCCCAGCCGTCTGCGTCCGGACCGTCACCCGGCACGAGCGCAGATCGCCCGGGACAAGGTCCTGCGCCGCCTCGCCGAGTTCAACGTGTGGCCGCAGGCGGCAGTCGACGAAGCCCTGGAAGAACCCTTGCTCCTGGCGCCCCGCCTGGAACCGAGCCTGGCGCCGCTGCTGGCACGGCGCCTGAACCGGCCGGACAGCCCGCCACTGATTCGCACCACCCTCGATGCCACCTTGCAACGGCGCCTCGAAGATTTGCTGCTGGGCTGGCGCGCGCGTTTACCGGAGCGCACCTCGGCGGCGATTCTGGTGGTCGAGGAGCAGACCATGGCGGTGCGCGCTTACCTCGGTTCGGTGGACATCAACGATGCCCGACGTTTTGGTCATGTCGACATGATCAGTGCCCTGCGTTCGCCCGGTTCGACACTCAAACCGTTCCTCTATGGCATGGCCCTGGATGCCGGGCTGATCCATTCCGAGTCGCTGCTGCAGGACGTGCCACGACGCTACGGCGATTACCGGCCGGGCAACTTCTCCATGGGCTTCAGCGGCCCTGTGCCGGCCAGCAGTGCGTTGTCGACTTCGCTCAACCTGCCCGCCGTGCAATTGCTCGAAGCCTACGGGCCGAAACGCTTCGCCGCCGAGATGCGCATCGGCGGCATGCCGCTGGCCTTGCCGGCCATGGCCGAGCCCAACCTGTCGTTGATCCTCGGCGGTGCGGGCAGTCGCCTTGAAGACCTGGTCAGCGGCTACAGCGCCTTCGCCCGTGGCGGCAAGAGCGCCAACATCCGTTTGCAGCCCGACGATCAACTGCGCGAGCGGCCCTTGCTGTCGCCCGGCTCGGCGTGGATCGTGCGGCGGATTCTCAGCGGCCAGGCGCGCCCGGACCGCGACCCGCGCGCCGAACTGGTTCAGCGTCCGGTGCTGGCCTGGAAGACCGGCACCAGCTACGGCTTTCGCGATGCCTGGGCGATTGGTGTGGGGCCGCGTTATCTGATCGGCATCTGGATCGGTCGCCCGGACGGTACCCCGGTGCCGGGGCAGTTCGGCTTGGCCTCGGCGGCGCCACTGATGCTGCAGGTGCACGATGTGTTGACCAACCGCGATAGCCAGCGCGGCATTTCTGCCGCTGTCCAACCGGTGCCGGCCAACGTCTCGGTGGCGGCGATCTGTTGGCCCCTCGGTCAGCCCATGAGCCGCAGCGATCCGAACTGCCGGCGCCAGCGCTTCGCCTGGACCCTGGACGGCACCACGCCGCCGACCCTGCAGGCCATGGACCAACCGCTGGGCACCGGGTTGGTGGAAAACATCTGGGTCAACGCCAAGGGCCTGCGGGTCGACGCCAAGTGTCCGGGCGCAATGCCGCGTGAAATTGCCGTGTGGCCAGCAGCGCTGGAGCCCTGGCTGCCCAAGGTCGAACGGCGCGAGGCACGCTTGCCGGCCAATGACCCGGACTGCCCGGGGCCGATGCTGGCGCCATCCTCGCCGCTGTCGATCGTCGGCGTGCGCGACGGCGACCAACTGCGCCGCCCGGCGGCCAGCCAGGAGTTGCTGCGTCTTAAACTCTCGGCCCTGGGTGGCAGCGGCCGGCGCTGGTGGTTCGTCAACGGCACGCCGCTGGGCGACAGCGCCCATCAGGACAGCATCAACGCCACCTTCGAGCAGCTTGGCCGGGTCGAGTTGAGTGTGCTGGATGAAGGCGGACAGACGGCGCGGGTCGAGTTCAACGTTGTCGATTGAATGCCTTGCTTGATTGGCCAAATCGCCCGAAGCTATACGCCTTCTGGAGAACCCGATGAACCTTGTTGAACTGACCGAACGCCTGCACAGCATCCGCGACCGCAATGACTGGCGGCAATTTCACAGCCCGAAAAACCTGGCCATGGCCGCCAGCGTCGAAATGGCCGAACTGGTGGAAATCTTTCAGTGGCTGAGCGAAGACCAGTCACGCCAGTTACCCGCCGACAAACTCGCCCACGCCGGCCAGGAAGTGGGGGATATCGTGCTTTATCTGTTGCTGCTGTGCAGTGAGTTGGGATTGGACATGGAACAGGTGGTCCGCGCCAAACTGGCTGACAGCGAACGGCGGTTCAGCTGATGAGCGACCGTCATTTCGATCAGTTGGCGACCCGTTTCGCCGAAAAAATCTACGGCGGCGCCAAGGGCGCTATCCGCCTGGCGGTGCTCCAGGCCGACCTCGCGGAGTGCCTGCCGGACCGTCCGCTGCGGGTGTTGGATATCGGCGCGGGCCTTGGTCACATGTCGTTGTGGCTGGCCGAGCGTGGGCACCAGGTGACCCTGGCGGAACCGGCCGAACCGATGCTCGAAGGCGCCCGTCAGCGGTTCGCCGAGGCCGGTCAAAGCGCGACCTTCATCCAGGCGCCATGGCAGGAGTTGCTTGGACAGCTCACCGAACCCTACGACCTGGTGCTGTGCCACGCGGTGCTGGAGTGGCTGGCCGAGCCCCATGCGATCCTGCCGGTGCTGCATCAACTGACCGCCGCGCAAGGTTGGTTGTCCCTGGCCTTCTACAACCGCGACGCGTTGATCTACCGCAACTTGCTCAAGGGCCATTTCCGCAAAATGCGCAAGAACGACATGGCCGGCGAGAAGCAAAGCCTGACCCCACAGATGCCCCTCGATCCACGGGAACTGGCGACGCAACTGCAGGGCCTGTGGACGGTCCAAAGTCAGAGTGGCGTACGGGTTTTCCATGACTACATGCCGGTGGAGTTTCAGGCCCGCGCCGAACTGCTCGACCTGCTGGAAATGGAACTGGCCCATCGTCGTCACCCGACCTTTGCCGGGCTCGGTCGTTACCTGCACTGGATCTGTCGTCCGGCCTGATCCGCGGACCTCTGGAGAGCACCATGAAACGCCGCTTGGGATTGATCCTGCTGTGCCTCGGGCTTGGCGCCTGCCAGGGCAGCAATCCGTATGTCGCCAGCTCAAAACCGTTGCCGCCGGCACCGCCAGAAGCGGCCAAGACCTTCGACCGCAGCGCCTATCCAGCCGCCCCGCGGGACTATGGCAAATACCGCAGTTGGACCTGGCTCGATGGCCGGGCGCCCAGCGGCTCGGCCTGGGCGGACTCGGCGCAGATTGCCGAAGTGGTGAGTAACGCCCTCGACCAACGCGGCTTGCGCCCGCTGCATGCTAACCAGAAGGCCGATCTGCTGGTCAGCGCCAACTTGCATCAGGAGACTCGTTTGCAGCAGGTACAGGATGACTACGGTTACGGTGCCTATGGTGGATACAACCGCTATAACAATGGCTACGGCAGTGGCGTTGGCATGTACAACAGCGTGCCGGTCGTGCGCACTTATCAGGTCCAGGTATTGGTCGTGCAGGTCGAACTGTACGACGCCGCCAGCGGGCAACCGGTCTGGAGCGCCAGCGCCGAGACCAGCGTCAACGGCAATGAACGCGAGCGCGGTGATGCGTTAAGAACAGCTGTGGAAAAGGCAGTAGCGGCGTATCCTCCTTCTTAATGACTCGCATTCGTGTGCGGGTCTGAACCGGAGAATCATCATGTTCCGCCGACTCGCCTTGCTGGCCTGCGCTGTCTTGCTCAGCGCCTGCCAGTCCAACCAGATCAACAGTGATTTCGACGCCAGCCGCGACTTTGCTGCCTATCGCAGCTGGACCTGGAAAGAGCCCGCCCTGCAGTACCGCCCCGATGATCCGCGGATCAAGAGCGACCTCACCGAACAGCGCATTCGCCAGTCCGTCGCCGATCAACTCGACCAGCGCGGGCTGCGCCCGGCGGCGGGCAGCAGCCATGGCGATCTCGAAGTGCAGACCTACCTGATCATCGAAGAGCGCCAGCAACAGGTCACCACCAACTATGGCGGCGCCTGGGGCAACCCGTGGAACGGCTACTGGGGCGCGCCGATGTACAACGAAACCCGCAATATCAGCTACAAGGTCGCGACCATCCAGATCGACCTGCTCGACGGCAAGGACGGCAAACTGGTCTGGCGCGGCAGCGATGAGCAGATGCTCAGCAACTCTCCTGACCCCAGCAGCCGCAGCAACGCGATTCGCGAGACAGTCAGCCGCATCCTCAGCAACTACCCGCCCAAGCATTGAGATCGCAATCGCTAGCAGGCTCGCTCCTACAGGTCCTTGACGGCCGCTCACAAGACCGGCATCCACTCAGCGACAGCGCTGGCAACTAGCCAGCGCTGTCGCTGTACCTTGTCTACACTGCGATGACGATTGGAGGAAGCAAGGAGTGCTCGATGTCTCCCCGTTCGCAGTTTCGTGGCCCGGCGCACCAGCGCGGGGCGATTGGTCTGATGGCCGCCGCGACCTTTGGCCTGGCGCTGTTGTTTGCATTGTTGGTGGTCGACAGCGGTCGGCTGTACCTGGAGCAGCGCAAATTGCAGCGGGTGGCCGATACGGCGGCGCTGGAGGCGGTCAGTCGCGGCGGCACCTGCCTGCCGGGCCTGAGTGCTGCTACCTATGCCGGGCAGAGCGCGGTGCGCAACGCCTTCATTGTTGGGTCGACTACCACCCTGACCACCAACTGCGGCACGCTGGTCACCGCCGCCAACAACCTGCGGACCTTTGCCCTGGATGCCAGCCAGTCGGCCGCGATTCAGGTGGTCGCCACCAATCGAGTGCCGACCAGTGTCGCCGGCGCACTGTTCGGTTTGTTCGGCGGCGGGGCAATCAGCGTCAATACGCAGCTGACGGCGACGGCGGTGGCCGCTAAACCCAAGCCGACCCTGGCGCAATTGAGCATCCGCAGCACCCTGCTGAGTGTCGATACGGCACGCTCCAATACTCTCAATCCGTTGTTTTCCGGCTTGCTCGGCGGCAACGTCAATCTCACGGCTGCGGGCTGGGATGGCCTGGTCAAGACCGACGTCAATCTGCTCAAGTTCATGGATCAACTGGCGATCAAGTTAAAGGTCACGGCAGGCGACTACACCAAATTGCTGACGACCGAGGGATCTGTCACTGACTTTCTCGAGGTCGCCGCGACCGTGGCACCGATCAACGGCGCCACGGCAGACGTCCAGGCCGCGCTGGCCAAGCTGCAGATAGGCGCGATCAACGCGCCCCCGATCAAGCTGGGAGACATCCTGCAACTGCAAACCGGCACCACGGCGGCTGGCCTGGATGCTGCGGTGCAGCTGTTTCAGTTGGTGCAGGCGTTCGTGCAACTGGCCAACAAAAATGCGGCAGCGGTGGCGGTTCTACCGGTCAATGTGTTGGGGCTGCTGGGCCTGACCACCACGGTCAAAGTGATCGAGCCGCCGCAGTTTTCAGCGGTGGGTGATCCGGCGTTGGCCAAGGTCGCGGGGGAGTTCGGGGTTAACCGGATCTATGTGAAGACGGCTCAAGTACGGGTGTTGAGTTCGGTGGATTTGTCGTTGGTGAGCAATTTGCTGAAGCTGGTCACAGACCTGTTGAGCGGCGTCCTTGGCCTGATCAACACCTTGTTGGCGCCCGGTTGCCTGCTGGGTGGAACCTGTACCCAAACTGACCTGCAGGTGTTGCCCAACGCCAAGCTGGATGTGGGGCTGGAGGCCGGGGTGGGTAAAAGCTACGTGACGGATTACACCTGTGATCTGCCCAACACCAAGAGCCTGACGGCTACCACTGAGATCGCGGCTGTCAGCGTCAAGATCGGTCATATTGATCCGGCAATCTGGTTTTCGACTTCGCCGGCCAATCCACTGACTCCACTGAGCCTAGTCGATGTGGGGAGTAGAGTTTGCAAGGGGCTGGGGAATTGCGGCACGCGCACGCCGTTCACCGGCGGCGGTGCCGAAATCATGATCAACAGTCCGATCCTCGGCACCAGCGACCCCAACTACCCCTACAGCAACCCGAAGGACGTTAACCTCACGCCTTCGCCGCTGCACACGGTGTCGGTCTCCGGAGTGGTGGGTGGCTTGAGCGCGACGCTGGGCGGGGTCAAGTTGATTACCCATGACCCGTCGCTTGGCTTCAGCTTAATCGGTGCATTGCTGGCGACGTTGAACGGGGTGTTGACCCAGGTATTCAATCTCCTGATCGCCACAATCAACGGCCTCCTGGCTCCCCTTGTCGACCCGCTGGTAAACGCCTTGCTCTTCAACCTCGGCATCGACGTCAACAAGGTCGACGTCGGCTTCAACCTGACCTGCGGCCAAAAGGGCAAAGCCTATCTGGTGATCTAAACCACCCCCACAATCGGCAGCTCAATACAAAACCGCGCCCCCTCAGCCGCGTTGCTGACGCTGAGGGTCCCGCCCATGTTCTCGACAATCCCATAACTCACCGACAGCCCGAGGCCGGTGCCGACGCCCACCGGCTTGGTGGTGAAGAAGGGTTCGAAGATCCGTTCCAGCAGGCGCGGATCGATACCGCCGCCGTTGTCTTCCACCCACAGCCGGACCGAGCGCTCATCGCAGTCGGCTGCCAGGCTGATCCAGGGCGCAAATGCCGGATCCGTCTCGCGTCTGGCCAGCAGCGCGTCGCGAGCATTCACCAGCAGGTTGATCAACACCTGCTCCAGCTGATCGGCGTGGCCACGCACCTGCACCGCAAAGCCGAACTGGCGGCTACGCAATTCCACACCCTTGCCCTGTATGCCCTCGGCCAGCAATGCGAGCGTACCTTCGACGGCCTGGGCCGGATCGAACGGCTGCTGTTCGATCTCCGAGCGCCGGCCGAATACCCGCATGTGGTCGACCACCCGGGCGGCACGCTGGATCTGCGAGTCGATGCGGGTGAGCTTGTCCTGCAAATAATCAATCTGCACGTCGCCGTTGCTCAAGCGCTTGAGGGTGTTGACCACGGCCATGCGCATCACATTCAGCGGCTGGTTGAGTTCATGGGCCAGGCCTGTGGCCATTTCGCCGAGCGTGGCCATCTTCGCGCTTTGCAGCAATTGTTGCTGCGAACGCCGCACCTCGGTGTTGTCCCGACCCACGGCCTGGATCTCGACCAGCCGGCCGCACTCATCGAACACCCCGCGATCCGACCAGACCCACCAGGCGTGTTCGCGCCCGGGCAGTTGCAGGCTGATTTCCGCAGTGCTCACGGGAAACTCCGGGCTCAATTGCGCGATCCGCTGCGCAAACGCCTCGCGCTGTTGCGCCGACAGCCATTGACCCAGGTCGGCGCCGGGCAATTGCTCCGCAGCGGTTTCCAGGTACACCGCCAAGGGCCGGTTGGCGAAGGTCAGTGTCAGGTCGGGGCGGTAGCGGCAGATCATCGCCGGTGAGTCTTCCACCAGAATTCGGTAGCGTTCCTCGCTTTCCCTGACCTGCTCGGCGGCCAGGGTCGCTTCGGTGACGTCGAGCCACAAGCCGACCGCTTCCACCGGCAAGCCCAGGTCGTCGCGCAGCAGCCGGGCCTCATCGAGCAGCCAGTGGTAGTCGCCCTTGCGGTCGCGCAGGCGGTAGCGGGCGCGTACGTTGCCTTCGCGCAGCAGTTGCCGGCTGCGCTGGAAATACAGCTCGCGATCCTCGGGGTGAACCCGTTCGATCAAGGCGCTGTCGCTCAGATCGCTCAGTTGCCAGCCCAGCAGCGGCAGCAAGCTGGCGCTGAAAAAACTGGGAAGCAGCGCGCCCTGGTCATAGCGCTGGACGTAGATCACCGCAGGCGAACTGGCGACCAGATTGTCCAGCCGGGCATGGGCGGCGGCGGCCTGCTGTTGCTGCTCCTTGATGTCGCTGATGTCGAGCATGAAACCCATCAGCCGCCGTTGCTTGCCGCTGCCCCGGACCTGGCCTTGCACGCGATACCAGAGCCCATCGGGATGTTGCAGGCGCACGCACATCAGCAATGGCGTGCCGTGCTGCTGGAGCATTTGCAGGCGGCTGGCGAGCTCCGGGCGATCGACCGGATGCAGCAGCGCCAGCCACTCATCCAGCGCCAGACGCGCATGGGGCAGGCCGAGGGTCTGGGCCAGTTGCGGAGCGAGGTGTATCTCGTCTGTACCCTCCGGGCATTCCCACCAACCGCTGCCGAGCAAGTCCTGCAAGGCGTCGAGACGTTCGAGCTGTTGCAGGTGCTGCTGCTCGCGCAAACGGCTGAGCAGCGGTTCGGCCAGGGCCGCGATCAGATGCAACCAGTCGCGCTCGCCGAGCTGTGGCGCGCGTTGCAACACCGGATAGAAGCCGCAGAGCAGCCAGGCACTGGTGCCCCGGGCGTCGCGGTAGGGCACCAGGAAACCTTCGTGGTGGCCGAAGATGTCCAGCAGACGCGGGTCCTGGTCATCACTGTGGGCTGCACTAAGGTGCTGCGGGGTATGGCCGGCGAAACCCTCGAGCAGCGTGCCCAGGGGTTGTCCGTTGTGCCATAGATCGGCTGCATCGTGAGCGCGGTACTGGCTGAAAATTCGCCACCCGGGCGCGTCCTGATTCGGCAATGCCAGGGCCACGCAGGGGATACGCAGCAGTTGGGCCAGGCTTTGCAGTTGCTCCAGCAGCACCTCGGGCAGACGCGCCGTACTGCACAGGCGCAGTTGCTCAGCCGACTGTTCGGCAAACTGCTGACAGGCCACCCGGCCCTGTGCCTGCTGGCGCTCACGCAACAGGTCGCCGATGTCCAGCAGTTGCAGGAGCCAGCCGTCGGGGTTCGGCTGGGTCCAGCCACGCAGATGCAAGGTGTCGCCCGCCGCGCGGGGAAAGTCCAGGTCCAGGCTTTGCCCCTGCCAATCCACGGGCACGCCTTCGACGGCCTGGCGACTGTGGGGCAGCAAGTAGTTCGCCAGGTGCCCGGCGCCGTCAGCAGGCAGATGCCGGGACAGCAGGTGGCGCAGCGGCCCGCTGAGGTCGACCACATGCCCCTGATGGTCAAGTTGCACATGCAGGCCAATGTTCTGCATCACCAGGCTGTGGGCGGTGGCCAACTCGGTTGAGGGTGGACGCCCGAGCAGGCGGGCGAAGAGCTTGTCCCCGGCCTTCAAAATTGCAGGCTCGATTGCGCGCTGAGGTTCACCGGCAGACTGGGGACGCTGCCGACGCCGGGCAGGACCAGAAACGGAATCACCTGGTTGAGCTTGCTGGTGGGGTAATTGACGCTGGCGGTGAGCACGCCGGCGCTGTAGACCGCCTTGGCATCGCCGTCGTTGCCGTAGGTGATATTGAAGGCGTTGGGTACCCAGGACAGTTGTTGTTGCAGCACGCTGTTGGCCAGGGCGACCAGCGCCGTCGGGTAGTTGTTGGTATTGGGGTCGAGGGCGACGCTGCGGCGCACCGCTTCGGCGGTGGCTTCATTGAACGACTGCATGAGTAACAACGGAATGCTGTAGCTGACGATGCCGTAGAACACCGCGAAAAAAATGCTGAAGACCAAAGCGAACTCAATCGCGACGGCGCCTTTTTGCTTGCGGGGGAGGTGTCTTCTCATGAGTGCGTCTACCCTGACATTTACTACGTGCTATCAGCATAGAATCATTCAGCCAATACGGACGGTTTATGCAGAGTTTTGTCTTACTGCTATGGCTGGCGCTCTGCGCGGCACAGGATATTCAGCAACGGCATATCGCCAATGGATTGACCCTCGGCGCGGGCCTTATCGCCCTGCTGTACATGCTCACCAGTGGCACCACCTGGCTGGGTTCGCCGGCCGAACAGGGAGGCTGGGCGCTGGTGCTGGCACTGCTGTTCACCCTGCCTGGTTACGCCACCGGGCGCATGGGCGCCGGTGATGTGAAACTAATGGCGACGATCGGTCTGGCCTCGGACCCTGTGCATTTATTAGGCAGTTTCATCGGCGCGGGTGTGTTGGGTGCGTTGTGGCTGCTGTTGGCGCCAAAGGTCTGGCCATATATGCCTCAAGGACTTAGGAAACGTATCCCACAGTTGGCACCCGAGCTGTCAAAAAAACCACCTTTTGCGCCTTTCGTCCTGATCGGGTTTTTGTTGACCATGGCGTGGATTCCTTAGGGCTGCCCTAACTTTTTAGTTATGTACAGAGTGATAAAGAGCGACTACTTTCAATGCAGAATTTGGACTGTTTTTCAGTCGATACTGGAACGATCAGTTCTCGGCCTGGACATGGAGTTGCGAGTGAACAAGTCCCTCTCTGCAGTAAAAGTATTGGTAGTCGACGATGAACCGCTGATCGTCGAAGAGCTTTGCGAATTCCTCGAAAACAGCGGCTATCAGTGTGTGCCTTGTGAGTCTGGAAAACAGGCGTTGGACAAGTTCTGTGAGGATCACGACATCGGTCTGGTGCTCTGCGATTTGCACATGCCTGACTTGAGTGGCATTGACCTGGTGCAGGCCCTGCAACACCTGGCGGGCAAGGAACGGATCTTCGAGGCGATCATGCTGACCGGGCGCGCCGACAAACAGGATGTGATCAAGGCCCTGCGTGCCGGTATCGCCGATTATTACCAGAAACCGATCGACCTCGATGAGCTGCTCGAAGGCGTGCAACGTCAGGAAGCGGCCTTGCAGGAACGGCAGAAAACCCTGCAACTGGGGCACCTCAACCAGAAGCTGCAAACCCTTTCCGAGTCCATCGACGACCTCTATCAGGATCTCGACAAAGTCCGCCGCACACCGTCCAGCGAGTCCGCCAGCGACAGCGCCGGCGATGTCGATCAGGTCGAGATTCCGGCCATCTTCAATCAGCTTTCACCCCGCCAGCTGGACGTCGCGCGTCTGGTCGGCAAAGGCCAGACCAACTATCAGATCGCCTGTGAATTGGGAATCACCGAAAACACCGTGAAGTTGTATGTCTCGCAGGTGCTGCGCCTGACCCACATGCACAATCGCACGCAGTTGGCGCTGGCCCTGTCGCCGAGCAACTCGGGAATACGCCAGCGGGTCACCGCGCACTGAAAGCTCGGGCACCGATGGCGCAGTGGCTCAATTGCTGCTCTGGATGTGCCCTTCCTGACCCTGCTCGAACAGGTCCGGAATGTCGTAGTTGAATTTCCTCAGCCAACGTTGCATCGCCAATTCGCGTTCGGTGGCCGTGGCCGTCTGCGGGATTGGCGAGGCGGCCTGATTGCTGATTTGCAGCTGCAACCAGCCTTCGGTTTCGGCCTGCTGAGGCGATGATGGGCCGGCCTCCAGGGCCATGGCTGGCAAGGGCAGGCCCAGCAGCCCGAGGCAGGCGAGAATCGGCAGTCTGTTCATGATCCTTCTCCGCTGCATTACTTGAGATGGCTGGTCTGGGTTTCGGCCACGGCTGCGACTTGATCGCCGGCGGTGGCCCTGGCTTTTTGCGGTGCCTTGAGCTGTTCGGCGCGGTCCTGGGCGATGCTGAATTGCTCGCGGCTCAAGCCTGACTGGCTGACCACTTCGGCGGCCTGCTGCCAGTTGTCCTGGTAGATCAGCAGGGTCACCAGGTTGATCGATGCCAGTTGGTCGCTCTGCTTCAGTTCAATGGCGGTGAGGAACTCAAATCGGGCCTCTTCCAGGCGCAGTTGATTGAGGTACACCACGCCCAGGTCGTTGCGGATTTTCTCGTTGGTTGGCGCCAGGCGTGCCGCGCGCTGCAAATGGGCCTGGGCTTGTCCATTGTCACCTCGCGCCGCGTACAACTGTCCGAGGCCTTGTTCGGCTTCGGCGCTGACACAGCCGCCCACCAAGCTGCGGTACAGCGGTTCCGCTTCGCTGCGCCCGAGCAGGCGGTAGACCCGGGCCTTGCGCAGGCGCACTTCGCTGAGGGAGTCCGGCAGCTTCTCCAGATTGGCCAGGCTGGCGTGCAGCTTGCCGTCATTGGCCATGTCATCGGCGAGGTTCACCGCCAGCTCCTGATCGGAACTCAGTTTGGCGCAACTGGCGCCGCCGCTGATGGCCGCCCAGGGCGTCTGGCCGTTGCTGGCGCAGCCGCTGAGCAACAGCAGGCCGGTTGCGATAATCAGTGCTTTCATCAGTTTTCCTCTAGGACGCAAAGGCCCGGGCGATGGCAGTGAAGGCCGGCCCGGCCAGGACAATCAGTAACGCCGGGAACAGGAACAGCATCATCACCACCGACATCTTGGCGGACATTTTCGAGATGTATTCCTGCAGGCGGGTCAGGCGTCGGTCGTCGAGCAACTGCTTGAGCGCCAGTAGCGATTTCATCGCGCCGCCGCCTTGCTGTAGCAGTTGCTGGAGGATCACGCAGGTGTCGGTGTACTCGTCCACCGCCAATAGCGCGGCGGATTGATTCAGCTCCTGGCCCAGCTCCAGGCCGGAGTCGACCCGGGCGAGGATCAGGCGCAATTCGCTGGTCAATTCCGGCAGCAATTTCCGTGCTTCGCTGCCGAGCACCCGCAGCGACTGCTCTACGGCCATACCTGACTCGAAAAGAATTCTGAGCAAGGGAATAAAGGTCGAGATCTCCAGGGCGATCCGTTTCTGCCGGCGACTCACGGCGTAGGCCAGCCAGCGCTTGGGCAGCAGATAACCAACACCGGCAGCCAGCACCGGCGCAATCCAGCGATTCTGCGCGCCGGGGAACAGCACTTCCTGGAGAAACAGCACCAACGCCAGCATCAGGAACGGCGTGCCGATCTGAAACGCGGCGAACAGCGAGCGCTCACTGGCCGAGCGCCAGCCAAGACGGGCGAGCAGGGTCTGGGTTTCGCCATCGATGCTCACCGAGCGCTGACCGAACCTGCTGTCGCCGAGGTGGCGCATCCAGGTTTCCAGGCTGTTGTCCCGCGACATCTGACCCTGCAGGCGACGGGCAACCTGGCGTGCCCGACGGCGCTGCGCAAGCAGATTGCCGAGGAGCAGCGCCACGGCGGCCAACAGCAGGATGATGCTCGCCAGGATCGCCATCTCAGATACTCCGCAACATGCGCGACAGCGCCAGGCAGCCGAAGACTTCCAGGCTCACGGCGGCAAGCAGCATGTGCTGGCCGCTGCTGTCGTTCCACATGCCCAGCAGGTAGGCGGGATTGGTCAGCATGAACCAGCCGGCAATCAACACCGGCAGGACACCGAGGACCCAGGCGGTCAGGCGGGTTTCGCCCGTCATTGCGCGCAGTTGCCGGGCGCCTTGCTCACGCTCGCGAATCAGTTTGATCAGGTTCTCCAGCAGCTCACTGGCATTGCCGCCGTAGCGGTGGTTGACCTTGAGTCCGAGGGCCAGCATGCGCAGTTCGTCCTGGTCGTAGAGCTCGGCAAAGTCGTTCACCGCATCCGGCAGATTGACCCCCAGTTGCACGTTGCGCTGGACCCGGCCCATGGCGCTTTTCAGCGGTTCGACACTGCTGTCGATGCCGCCTAGCAAGGCATCGGCCAGCGTCCGCCCGGACTTGAGACTGCGAATAGTGTGATCGAGCATCGCCGGCAATTGCCCGATCATGCGTTTGAGCCGCAGCCGATAACGCAGGGAAATGTACAGGCGCAGCCCAAGCGGTGGCAGCAGGATCAGCAACAGCAATCCCGGCCAGTTACCGAGCAAAAAGCCCAGCAGGATGGCACCTGCCCACAGCAGCAACCACAGGCCCAGGCGATCCGTGGGGGCGCCCAGTCCGGCGCGCAGAAATGCCCGTTCAAGGCCGTTCCACGCCGGTTTCTCGACGATCAATTGTGGCTGTCCTGCGGCAAGGCGGTTGAGTACGCGCTCGGTGCTGGACTTGCGCATCCCCTGGTAAAACAGGCGGATCGACAAGCCCAGCAACAGCAGGCACAGCAGGCTGAGCACCCAGGCTCCCATGATCCGCCTCCTCAGGTCAGTTGCGCGTGAATGCTGCGCCGCAGCTTGTCGCCCGCTGGATTGACCGCTTCGCGCAGAAAGCCGAAGCCGGTACGCCGGTCCAGGCGGAACAGGGTATTGGTGACATACACGTCGTCGCGGATGCCCACCACCTCGACCACCTCGCTGACGCAACGGCGGCCATCGGGCATGCGAGTGAGTTGGATCACCACATCCAGCGCGGCGCAGATCATCTGCCGCAGGGTGCGCTCGGCAATCTGCCGACCGGTCAGGCCCACCAGGGTCTCCAGGCGCAGCAGTGCATCCTGGGCGTTGTTGGCGTGCACGGTGCTCATCGAACCGTCGTGGCCAGTGTTCATCGCGGTCAGCACGTCGAGCACTTCGACGCCACGAATCTCGCCGAGGATGATGCGGTCCGGGCGCATCCGCAGGGCGTTGCGGATCAGGTCGCTGGCCTTGACCTCGCCATGGCCCTCGGCATTTGGCGGGCGGGTTTCCAGGCGCACCACGTGTGGGTGATTCAATTGCAGTTCGGCGATGTCTTCGATCGTCACCAGGCGTTCGTGGGGGTTGATCAACTGGCTGAGAATGTTCAGCAGGGTGGTCTTGCCGGTGCCGGTGCCGCCACTGATAAGAATGTTGCAGCGTCGTCCAACGGCTTCCTGGATAAAGTCGAAAATCGCCTGGTCGATGGTCTGCATCGCCACCAGGTCGCTGCTCTTGAGCATGTCCTTGCGAAACTTTCGAATCGACAGGCAGGGGCCGTCGAGGGCGATGGGCGGGATGATCGCATTAACCCGGCTGCCGTCGGGCATGCGTGCGTCGACCATCGGCGAAGACTCATCCAGGCGCCGGCCGAGGGGCGCGAGGATGCGTTGCATGACTCGCTCGACGTGGTGCGCGTCGATAAAACGCAGGTCGCTCTGGTGCAGCACGCCGTCACGCTCAATGAATACCCGGTGCGGGCCATTGACCAGAATCTCGGTCACGGCCGGGTCGCGCAGCAGCACTTCCAGTGGGCCGAAGCCGGTCAATTCGTCGACGATTTCTTCGGACAGGCGCTCCATTTCGTAGCGGGAAATCGCCAGGTGCAGGCGCGCGGTGTACTCGGCGACCTTGTCCATGACGAACTGGGTCAGGACCAATCTGGAACCTTCCAGCAGGTTTTTCCCCGACTCTTCGATGGCGTCGATGATGTGCCGGTGCAGCACCAGCTTCAGGCTCTCGTGGTCGTGGCTGCCACCCGATTTCCGGGATTGCGCGCCGAACAGGTTGTCGCCGTTCATTTGCTGCCTCGCAGACGGTTCAGCCAATTGACCTTGGGTTTTTCCTGGCCGGCGGAACGCTTGGCCAGGCGCGTGCCGAGAGTGCGCAGGTGTTGGGTGAGGTTTTCCCGTGGCGCCAGTTCAAACAGGGTCAGCCCCTGGTTCTTGGCGTTGAGCCGGACTTCCGGGCTGTAGGCCAGGGTGGCGATGATTTCCAGGCCATAGGTCTTGCCCAGGGTGTCGGCATCCGGTGCGACGTTGCGCAGATAGCGATCCACCAAAAGCTTGGCGTGCTCAAGCTTCATGCCTTTTTCCCGCCAGCGATTGAGCACCGCCAGGTTGCGCCGGCAATCGAGCACGCTCTGGTCGGTGTACCAGAGGAGCTTGTCGCAATGACTCACAAAGGTGCGCACGGCTTCGCTGTCGGGTTGCCCGGCCAGGTTCACCACGATGTGCTGGAAGTGCTGGCGCAACGCGCTGAGCAACATGTACAGCTCGGCGGCGCTGGTGCGCTCCAGTGGCTCGTCGTTGTCGGCGTAGGCCAGGATGCGCAGGCCGGCGTCGGCGCTGGTGAAGGCGCTGTCGATCAGGGTCGCATCGAGGCGCCGCAGATGGCGCAGGGCGTCGCCGAAATGGAACGAACTTTCCAGCCCCAACAACGCCAGGCTGTCGCCCCGTGGCAAGCCGAGATCGAGCAGCAGGGTTTGCTGGCCGCTTTGCTGTACCACCAGTGCCAGATGGCTCGACAGTAAGGCACCGTCGGCGCTGCTTTGCGCGCCGTACAGCACGGTCAGACCGCCCAGTTGCGTATTCGGCGCGACTGGCGGCAGGCGCTTGCTCAGGCGTCGTACCAGCCCGGACACTTCACTAGAGCGTGAGCCATAGGCGACAAAATCCCGCGCCCCGGCGCGCATGGCATTGAGCACCAACTGGTTGTCCATGCCGTCGCCGAGGGCGACGATCGCCAGCATTGGCTTGGCCTCCAGCGCGCTCTCGATCATCGCGCACTGCGCCACCAGATGTTCACGGTCGAGGCCGACAAACAGCAGGCTGGCGAAGGTCACGTCCACCAGCGCCAGCAGTTCGTCGAGGTTGTCCGTGCTGGTGCCGACCACCTGCCCCAGCGGCGCCAGTGCACCTTGCAGCCACTCAAGATCAGTGTTGTTGCGAGTGATGGCGAGGAAAGTCTGGCTCAGGCTCTGGCTCATCGCGACAGCCCGCTGCGTTTATCGAAGTCGCCGTTTTCGAGGAAAAACATGCGGTAGAAATTCGGGTCGTAGTTACGCAGTTTTTCGCCGGGAAGGGACGGCAGTTGGGCGTCGGCTGCCAGCGGCTGGACCAGGTGCGGAGTGACGATCATCAGCAACTCGCGCTCTTCGCGATTGATCGTCGAATCGCGGAAAAACGCGCCGAGCACCGGAATGTCGCCGAGCCCGGGGAATTTGTTGACCTGGGAGCTGTTGCGACTGCTGATCAAACCGCTGATGACGAAACTTTCGCCATCGGCCAGCGAGACGCTGGTGTCGGTGCGGCGGATAGTCAGGGCCGGGACGGTGGTACCGGCGATGACCACCGCATTGCTGAAGTCCAGTTCGCTGACTTCCGGCGCGACCTTCAGCGAGATCCGGTTACGGCCGACGATGGTCGGCGTCAGCGTCAGGCGAATGCCGAACTCCTTGTACTCGATGGACACGTTGTCGCTGCCGGAACTGGGCACCGGGATCGGCACTTCACCGCCGGCGAGAAAGCTCGCGCTCTGGCCGCTTAACGCCACCAGGCTGGGCCGTGCCAGGGTGTAGGCAAATCCGCTGCCTTCCAGGGCATTGATCATGACCATGGTCTTGCCGCCAATCCAGGAGAAGTTGAACTGGTCGTTGTTCACGGGCAGTCGTGGCTGAACCACGCCGTCAATGGTCGGCAGGGTTCTGGGAGAACCAAACAGAAAGTTGCCACGGGTACCGAAGATCGAGGCCGAGGCTTCCTTCAATTTGGTGCGGCTGACTTCGACGAAGCGAATATCGGTCTGCACCTGGCTGGGCAGCAACTCTTCCTCCGAGGGCAGGGTGCCGGTCAAGGCGACGCTGGCCTTGCCTTTGACGAACACCATGCTTTGGCGTGGCGCAGTCGCGCAGGCGGTCCAGACCATCAGGCTGGTGGCGCCCGGGGCCATGCCGGTGAGCAGGAAACTGCTGTTGCCGCTGGTTTGCACGTCGGCGATTTTCGGGTCGCCAATGGCCAGGCGAGTAATGGCCACCGGCGACTGGATCTGTTGTTGCAGGCCTTCACCCACTTCGAGGGTGGCGGGCATTTGGTTCAGGGCGCTACAGGAGCTGGCGGCTGCCATCGCGATGTCGATGGGCAAACTGGCGAGCAACAGGGCGCAGCTGGCGCGACCAAGCAATGGCATGAGGCGACTGGACATCTCTGTGGATCCTTGCGCAATCAGGGAAGTTGTTGGGTGACCTGGTTGCCGCGGATCACTTCGATTCCGCGACGGGGGGCTGTGGTCGGCAGTGCGCTCACGGAGTTTTTCGGGGTGCTGGCAAAGGCCAGTTGGTTGAATTGCAGCAGTTGGCTGCTGGCCGCATCGAGGCGTGCGGGCGAGTCGCTTTCGCCGGCCCAGTAATGGGCCAGGCGTTGTTCTTCGCTGCTGCGCACGGCCAAACGCAAGGTACCGGCCTGGGCTGCCAGCATCAGGCGACTGAGCAGTTGCTCCGGCACGGCCAGTACCACGGTGCGGGCGGCGCCGCGACGTTGTTCCTGTTTGAGCTTTTCTTCCGCGTTCAGCGCCGGATTGGCGGGCTTGCCGTCGTTGGTCAGGCCGAGCTGATCACCGACCGCCAGTACGCGCATGGCCGGGATGGCGATTTGTGCCGATTGCTGCAGGTTGATGTTGTCCTGGCGCAGAAACAGCAGGACGTCGACGTAGTCGCCCGGCATCAACTGGCCGCCAGCCCCGATCACTTCGTCCACGGCCACCGCCAGTGCTCGTTCATCCTTGCGAATCATCCGCGCCAACGGGCCGCCGGCGTCGAAGCTGGCATCGCTCAGCCAGGTGCCGGCGCTGAGTGGGCGCCAAGGCGTGCGGCCGATGGCCTGGTCGAGAGTGTTGAGGCTGCCGGCGGGGGCGGTGTGGAGTTTTTCCACGGTCAGGTCGGCGGCGGTCAGGGCGGTGTAGGCGGGCACGTCACGGGCCAGGACCACGACGGCCTGACGCGTCTGATCCTCGGCACTGGCCACGGTCTGTTCCACCGCGCTCACTGCTGTTGGCGTCACGGGGGCGGCAACGGGTTCGGAAGAAGTTTGCGGGGAGTGACTGAGCACCAGGCCCCAATACCCCACAACAACGGCGGCGACCAAAAGCAGGCCAGCCAATCCCATGGTGACACGACTGTTCATGACGGCTCTCCCTATCCTGCTGCACGACTTGTCGTTGGCTTTCAACGAGTAAGCTCGCGTCCAGGCAGCTATGAACATTCAACTATTTCGCTATCTGACGTTAGCGCAGCTATTTCAAAATGCCATTACCGGTCAAAAAAATAACTCACGGGTTTATGACGCGCGTTGTTTTGCTGCGTATTTCTGGCGTCAAAGGAGCGTATATCACTTTGTGATTAGTCCTTTCTTACAGTTGCTGGTGTGGGATTTGTTGACAATGCTCCGGTGGCACAAAGCAATCACGTGTTTCCCGATGACGGTGCGCCCTGGCGCAAAGGAGTAGTCATATGAGCCTTAACTTCAGCTGTTTATTGGATGCTAGAGACCAGGGCAGCACCTCGCGAAACGGCTACCACGCTGGGGGGACGTCTTGACGATGCAGGGACGTGCAACTCAACCCCGGCCTATTTCCTGACAGGAATCGTACATGAACGCTTCTCCATTCCTGCGCCAACAGTTACTTCTGGTCGACGATGAAGAAGACGCGTTGCAGGAACTCGCGGAGTTGCTGGAAGGTGAGGGCTTTTGTTGCTTGCTGGCCACTTCGGTCAAGGTCGCTTTGCAGCAGTTGACCCGTCACCCGGATATCGCCTTGGTCATTACTGATCTGCGTATGCCGGAAGAAAGTGGCTTGGCACTGATTCGTCGCTTGCGTGAGCACACTTCGCGTCAGTATTTGCCAATCATTGTTATCTCCGGGCATGCCGCCGCGGAGGATGTCGACGAATTAAGGCGTATGCAGGTGTTAGGCCTGTTTCGCAAACCCATTTACCACGTTCGTTTGTTGGAGACCCTGAACACCCTGTTCCCTCAGCCGATTTTGCATGTAGCCAATCTTTAGAACCTTTGAGCGTTTCTTTCCAGGCAGGAGAAGTCCCTATGTTGCTTAACTTCGTGCGTTATCTGTTCATCCGGGTGCAACTGTTCATGCGTCGTACCGAGGGTGCGTCGGCTATTGAGTATGCGTTGATCGTTGCGATGGTTGCAGTGGTGGTGGTCGCTTTTATCACTCCATTAGGTAGTGCGGTTAAAGATACGTTGAACGAGGTAGTTGAGGCTTTGGGAGGGACGAAAGTGGCCTGATCGGTCATCACCTCACGCAGCCAAACGACCCGCCATGAGCGGGTCGTTTGCTATCTACCTTTCCCTTACAACTGATAACTGAAACTCACGCTATACCGCGTCCGCCGGTTAAACGTATCCAGCGCCTCATCCGACATCGCCTTCCCAGCCTCCAGCGCAACGTTGTAGTACTTCCCATCGCCAAAGCGCAGGCCCAGGGCCACGGAGGACAGGTCGCTGCCCTGGATCGGCAACGTGTTGAACCAGGTTTTTGCCCGATCCAAAACCACGTAGGGCTGCAGGATCCGCAGCCAGTTGCTGTCGCGATTGAAGCTGTAGTTCACCTCATAGGCCGCGCCCCAACCCTTGTCGCCGGAGGCCTGGTCGTCGGGGTAGCCGCGCCCGAAGTTCTGCCCGCCGAACACCGCGCGTTCGCTGTCGGGCAACGTATCGTCACTCCAGTACAGCGCCGCCGACAGCACCCCTTGCCAGTGCTCGAAGAAGCTGTTGCTTTGCACCCCGGACAAACGCAGGCGGAAGAAATCCAGGTCGTAGGTCGGGTCGTCGGTGTGCGCCCCCATGCCGTCGATGCCCTGGTACAGACCGCCGCTGATGATCTGCAGTTGCCGGGCATCGGCCTTGCGCCAGTCGCCTTCGAACGCCAGCGCACGGATGTCGGTCTTGAGGCTGATCTGCCGTGGGTCGTCGACCACCCGGTAGCGAGTCTTGTCGTCCACCGCATACAGCCGCGCTCCGGCGTTGAGTTGCTCGGTCGGCGCGGCGATCAGCGGGTGGTTGAAGCCTACGGAGTAGCGATCATTCTCGCGATGGGACTTGAGCTGCAGGCCGTTGTCCAGGCGCAGCAGGGTGGCCGGGTCGGCGCGATAACGCGAGCCGGACACCAGCAGTTGCGTGCCTTCGGCATTGAGGAATTGGCTGTAGTCCAGGCGGTAGTATTTTTCCTCGTCGTCGCCCGGTGGAAACAGGCCGCTGAGGCTCAACTGCTCGCCCATTGAGGTTTGCGAGTTGCTGCTGACACCGAACAGCGCCTGGGTGCCTTTGCGGTTGTCGGCGGTGGTGCTCATGCTGCTGGTCCAGGGTTTGCGGCTGGCCTCGGCCACCAGGTAGGTCGCGCCATCGGTGGTGCCGGGCGGTGGCACCTGGGCTTGCAGGGTGACCCCGGGAATGCGGTTCATCAGGGTGGTGTAGCGCTCGAAGGTCTTGCGGGTCAGCGGTCGTTCGGCGCTGAGCTTGGCCACCAGTTTGTCGAGCAGCGCCTTGGAGCGGCCGATGTCACCCTGCAGTTGGTAATCCTTGATGTAGCCCTCCACCAGCACCACGCGCACCAGGCCTTGGTCGAATGATTGCTGCGGCAGATAGGCATAGGACAGCAGGTAGCCGTCGTCCTGATAGCGCCGGGTGACGCTGCGGGTCGCCTCGATCAATTCGGCAACGGTTATCGGATGGCCCAGCAGCGGTTGGTAGACCTTGCCCACTTCGCTCAAGGGGTAGCGGGTGCCGCCCTCGATCTGCAACTTGCGAATGGTCAGGGTGGTGCCCATGGTCAGCGGCTGGTCTGCACTGGCTGAGGGCTGCGGCACCTGCAAGGGCGCGGCGGCTGGACGGTAGGCGTCGGTGGGCAGGTTGGGGACTGGCAGGTTGCGGGTGGTCTGGTTGGTGTTGAGGTAACTGGGCAGGGAATCAGCGTGGGTGTAGCTGCAGCAGGTGAAAACCAACAGGCAAGCAATAGCGCGCATAGGACACTCCTTGGTCGAAACGGCAGCCTCGCCAGAGGAGCTTCAGTCCATTGATCCCTCAAGCGATTGGGAGCAACAGGCCCCTTGAAGAAAAGGTGGAAAGCCTTTGCGGCTTTCCACCTGCAACCAAGCGTAGGCGCTGAAAGGGCGGCCGGCGAACCGGTCAGGTGCAGCGTTAGTGTCTGTTGCCGGTGAGCGCACCGAGTCCGCCCGCCAAGCCACCGTTACCGGTGCCATTGGTCAAAGTGCCGACGGCGCCCAGGGTGTTGCCGACGGCCGCAACGGTAGTGCCGACGGCCTGGGTTACCGGGTTGGGCGCAGCGGCGGCGATGTTGGCGCCGACGCTGCTCACTGCGGCCCCGGCTTGAGCGGTGAGACCGGCGACTGGAGCACCAAGCCCGGTTGCACCGCCGACGGTCTGGGTCACGCTGGCGACACCACTGGTGACCGGATTGAGCGCGGTACCGATGGCATTACCGGCAGCGGCCAATGGTGCGGTGGCGGCGGTGTTGGCCACGCCGGAGCCGCCCAGTACCGGACCAACCGTGGCCACTAGCGAACCGCCCGTACCCGCGGTGACGGCTGCCGAACTGACCAGCGCATTGTTGTTGCCGGCGTTCAAGCCATTACCCACATTGAGCACTGCGCCGCCGACGGTTTCCAGCAGGCCACCGCCATTACCGCCATTGCCGGGCGCCGCCACCAGGCCGGTGGAGGTGTGCAGGGTGGTGGCGACGTTGGTCAGCACGGTGCCAGTGGTATCGGTCAGCGGATTGCCGTTGCCCGCCGTCTTGACCTTGCCGCCCAGATCAGCGACGCCACCGCTGACGCCGTTGAGCAGGCCGCTGACCGGAGCGCTCAGGCCGGTGGCGCCAGCGACTTTGCCGGTCAGGCCTTCAGTCAGGGTCACCACCGGCACCAGGACTTTGTTGCCGGCCTGATCGCTGAGCGAGCCCAGTTTTCCTGTGCTGGTGACAGTGGTCAGGGTGTCGCCAAGCATGCTGACTTTTTCACCGACGCCGCCGAGCACGGGGTCGACCTTGGAGATCACGCCACCCACCAACGGAATGCTGCCGGTGGCGGTAGTCAGCTTGCCGCTGAGGTCGGTCACGCCGTTGCCGACATCGGTCACCACATGGCCGGCCACCGCCGTGGTTTTGCTCACGGCCTGGGGATCGCTGCCGAGTTTGCCCAGGCCATTGCTCAGGTCGTCGCCCACGCTGCCCACCACATTGCCGGTGGTGTTGGTCACGCTTTGCACGACGCCGCCGACCACCGGCACCGCGGCGGCACCGTTACCAATCTGGGTCACGCCATCGCCGACGCCACTGACGGTTTTGCCGACGTCGCTGATCACATTGCTGGTGGTCAGTCCTGGCGTTGTTGTACCGCCACCGTTGCCACCGCCAGGATTATCCGTGCCACCGCCAGTGCCACCGCCGGTCCCGCCACCCGTACCGCCGCCGGTGCCTGCGGTGCCATCACCCGCTCCGCCGCCAGTGCCGCCACCTGTGCCACCGGTCCCGGCCGTGCCATCGCCACTGCCGCCCGAGCCACCGGAGCCACCGCCGTCTGCTGCACCCGCAGCACCGTCGGGCGATGAGCTGCCGGAGGTGCTGTGATGGCCGCCACCGCCACTGCTGCAACCGGTCAGACCCAAGCTCAAGACCAGGGCCAATGCTGTACTTGCCTTCAACCAAACGCGCGTGTTCATGAGGATATCCTTGCACCTATTACCACGATCACTGATTCGATGGCCTGCCGGTTCTGAATGCCGGTAATGCCTCGTCCGTCGCATACAGTTCTAATCCTCGTAGTGTTGTATTCCACTCTGCAGTTGGTATTAGGTCTTTCGATAATGGAGGCCGGTGGTGCGGAAAAAACCGCTGTAAATCAGGGCGCTGGATAAACCGCTGAGAACTTTCCCCACTTAAGTGATAAGCACAATTAAGCAGCCGGCTGCGGACGCTATACTGCGCGCCATATCTTTTCGTTGGAGAACAGCATGCCGGCACCTGTCTGGTGGTTACTTTGTCTGCCGTTGATTGCCGGGGCGTTTTTGCCGCTGCAAGCCGGTATCAATGGTCAGTTGGCCAAGCAGGTCTCCAGCGTGCTGGCCGCTGCCCTGATCTCGTTTTTTGTCGGTACGCTGGCCTTGCTGGTGCTGATGCTGATCCAGCGCGAAACACCGAGCCTGAGCGCGCTGAAGGGGCTGACCTGGTGGCATTGGAGCGGTGGCCTGCTGGGGGCGTTTTTCATCACCACGGCGGCGTTCGCTGGCCCGCGTATTGGCGCCATGCTGTTCATGGCGCTGGTCCTGGCCGGGCAATTGGGCATGGCCTTGGCCCTGGATCATTTCGGCTGGGCCGGGTTTCGCGAGGCGCCCATCAGCGCCGGCAAGATTGCCGGGCTGGTGTTGGTTCTGGCGGGGGTGTTCCTGATTCGTCGCGGCTGATTCGGCTCAGGGCAATGCTTGCCAGGTGCCGCGCATGTGTTCCAGATCACCGTGGCCGAGCAGTTGCACATCGCCCTGGAAACCTGCTGCGCTGCTCTGCAAAATGACTTCGCTGGGCAGGCGCACCGGCTTTTTGAACTGCACGGCAATCTCGAAACCACTGCCGGGCAGGTGCCCGCTCAACGCCGCCATTGCCCGTGCCTTGAGCCACAGCCCATGGGCGATCGCCTTGGGAAATCCGAACAGACGGGCGCTGGCAGCGCTCAAGTGGATCGGGTTGTAGTCCCCCGAGACTCGCGCATATTGCCGGCCAATATCGGCCGGTGCCCACCAGCGTGTCAGCTCATCCAGCGCCAGCGTTGCCTGCGGCAAGGGTTCGGCGGGCTCGCCATCGAGCTTCACACCTTTGCACAGCATCTGGCTTTCGGCCTGCCACAGTGGGCCAAGGGCATCCTCCAGACTTGTCACCAGATCGAAAGTTGCTCCCTTGGCGTGGGGCTGCAGGTTCTGCACGTGGACGCTCACCTGCACCCGGCTGATCCCGCCGAGCGGTCGTATGACCCGAATGCGGTTGGCCAGGTGCACCAGTCCCAGCAGTGGAAAGGGGAAATCCTTGCCCGTGAGCAATTGCATTTGCAGGGCAAACGCCAGGACATGGGGATAAGTCGGCGGCAGCAGCGCGCTGTCGGGAAAACCGCAAACCTTGCGATAGGACGTCACATTCCGTGCATCGACCTCGACCCACGAGCGCAAGCCGTCATTCGGCAATTGCGTGCCGGTGATCTTGCGTCGGGTTGCCGCGCGCCAATACAGGCCGGACAGCTGAGGGGTACGGTGAAGTTGATGCCAATCCGTGGTCATGTTCAGGCTCCCAGCACGCTTTGGCCGCAGACTCGCAGCGTCTGTCCGCTCACTGCACCACTGCCGGGCTGCGCCAGCCAGGCCACAGCTTCGGCGACGTCCTGGGGCAGGCCGCCCTGGCCCAGGGAACTCATGCGCCGCCCGGCTTCACGCAGGGCGAAGGGGATGTGGGCGGTCATCTGGGTTTCGATGAAGCCCGGTGCCACGGCGTTGATGCTGATCTCGCGTGCTGCGAGCGAAGGCGCCCAGGCCTCGGAAAGGCCAATCAGCCCGGCCTTGCTCGCGGCGTAGTTGGTTTGCCCCCGGTTGCCGGCGATACCGCTGATGGACGCGAGCAGGATCACCCGGCCGTTGTCGTGCAGGGTGCCGCTGTCGAGCAGGGCCTGGGTCAGCACTTGCGGTGCATTGAGATTGACCGCCAGCACCGCGTCCCAGAAGTCCGGGGTCATGTTGGCCAGGGTTTTATCGCGGGTGATCCCGGCGTTGTGCACGACGATGTCGATGCCCTCGGGCAACTGTTCAATCAGGCGGCTGGCGGCGTGTTCGGCGCAGATATCCAGGGTGATGCTCTTGCCGCCAAGGCGCGCAGCGAGGGCCTCGAGATCGTTTTTCGCCGCAGGCACGTCAAGCAGCACCACGTCGGCGCCGTCGCGGGCCAGGGTCTCGGCAATCGACGCACCGATGCCCCGAGCAGCACCGGTCACCAGCGCCTTGCGCCCTGCCAGTGGCCGGGTCCAGTCCTCGACTTGGGTTGCGCAGGCGTCGAGGTGCAGCACCTGGCCCGAGATGTAGGCGCTTTTCGGCGAGAGGAAGAACCGCAACGCGCCTTCCAGTTGATCTTCGGCACCGGCGCCGACATACAGCAGCTGCAGGGTTCCGCCGCTGCGCAGCTCCTTGGCCAGCGAGCGGCTGAAACCTTCGAGGGCGCGCTGGGCGCTGGCGGCGAATGGGTCGCTGAGGCTTTGCGGGGCGCGGCCGAGAATCACCACATGGGCGCTGTGGTCGAGGTTTTTCAGCAGCGGCTGGAAGAATTCGCGCAACTGCTTGAGCTGCCCGGTGTGCAGCAGTTCGCTGGCATCGAACAGTACCGCCTTGAGCTTGGGGCCGTGCCCGGGAATCCACGCCTGGGCCACCAGCGGTTCGGGACCGTAGCTGTAGATCTGCTCGGTGAGCTTGTGCGCGAACGCGCCGACGTTGCGCGTCAGGGCGCCGCCACCGATCAGCAGCGCGCCATCCACCGGCCGCAGGCGCCCGGCTTGCCAGCGCTCCAGACGGACCGGCGAGGGCAGGCCAACGGCTGCGACCAGGCGATGGCCGAGGGACGAATTGGCGAAGTCGATATAGCGGTCAGACATGGAACGCGCTCCAAGAGTCGGGGTTCAAAGTGTGGACCACGGATTGTCATCAGTCGTTCGATCCGCGAGATAAGGCCTACGCTTGTGGGTCATGGCTGTCACAGAATAGGAGCTTTTCATGACCCAGTTGCGCCGCGTCGCGATCATTGGCGGTAATCGCATCCCTTTTGCCCGGTCCAACGGACCTTACGCCACGGCCAGTAACCAGGCGATGCTGACAGCGGCGCTGGAGGGCTTGATCGAGCGTTACAACCTGCACGGCCTGCGCATCGGTGAGGTGGCGGCGGGGGCGGTGCTCAAGCACTCCCGGGACTTCAACCTGACCCGTGAGTGCGTGCTCGGTTCGCGCCTGTCTCCGACCACTCCGGCCTACGACGTCCAGCAGGCCTGCGGCACCGGGCTGGAAGCGGCCTTGCTGGTGGCCAACAAGATCGCCCTGGGGCAAATTGAGTGCGGCATTGCTGGCGGCGTTGACACCACCTCGGATGCGCCGATCGGGGTCAACGAGGGTCTGCGCAAGATTCTCCTGCAAGCCAATCGGGCGAAAACCACCGCCGACAAACTGAAAACGTTCCTGCAACTGCGGCCTCGGCACCTGGTGCCGGAGTTGCCACGCAACGGTGAACCCCGCACCGGTTTGTCCATGGGGCAACACTGCGAACTGATGGCCCAGACCTGGAACATCCCACGTGCGGAACAGGACCAACTGGCGTTGGAAAGTCATCAGAAAATGGCCGCCGCTTACGCCGAGGGCTGGCATAACGATCTGCTCACACCCTTTCTCGGCCTGACCCGTGACAACAATCTGCGCCCGGACCTGACCCTGGAAAAACTCGCGGCATTGAAGCCGGTCTTCGAAAAAAGCGCCAAGGGCACACTGACCGCCGGCAACTCGACGCCACTGACCGACGGTGCTTCCCTGGTATTGCTGGGCAGTGAGGCTTGGGCGAAAGAGCGCGGGCTGCCGATCCTCGCCTACCTGCGCGATGGCGAAGCGGCGGCGGTGGATTTCGTCAACGGTGCGGAAGGTTTGTTGATGGCGCCGGTCTACGCGGTGCCACGCTTGTTGGCGCGCAATGGCCTGAGTTTGCAGGATTTCGACTACTACGAAATTCATGAAGCCTTCGCCGCGCAGGTGTTGTGCACGCTCAAGGCCTGGGAGGATGCCGATTACTGCAAAAGCCGCCTGGGACTGGATGCGCCGTTGGGCTCGATCGATCGCAGCCGGCTCAACGTCAAGGGCAGCTCCCTGGCCGCCGGCCACCCGTTCGCCGCGACCGGCGGACGCATCGTTGCCAACCTCGCCAAGTTGCTGGAGACGGCAGGGCAGGGCCGCGGCCTGATCTCAATCTGCGCCGCCGGCGGGCAGGGAGTGACCGCGATTATCGAACGGTGATACCCACAGGGGGTTGGCGGCGGTCCCGATATCCGGTGAACCTGTGGGAGCTAGCCTGCTAGCGATTGGGGCGGCACATTCGACTACTGCAGTGGCTGACACTCCGCTATCGCCAGCAGGCTGGCTCCCACAAGGGTGAATCCGGTTTATGTGCGGAACCGACGCACCAACCCATCCAACTCATTCGACAACCCCGCCAGGCTCTGCGAATCCAGGCGGGCCGAGTTGGCCAGTTCGGCCACCAACTGCGCGTCGCCATGGATCTGGCTGATGTGCCGGTTGATGTCTTCGGCGACTTGGTGCTGCTCTTCGGCGGCGGTGGCGATCTGGGTGTTCATGTCGCGGATCACGTCCACCGATTCGCGAATCTGCCCGAAGCTGTTGCGCGCTTCGCCGATGCGGCTCACCGACTGTTGCGAGACCTCGAGGCTGGCGTGCATTTGCTGGGTCACTTGGCTGGTGCGCTTGGCCAGGTTGCCCAACAGGCCATCAATCTCTGCGGTGGAATCGGCGGTGCGCTTGGCCAGGGCTCGCACTTCATCGGCAACCACGGCGAACCCACGGCCCTGTTCGCCGGCCCGCGCTGCTTCAATGGCGGCGTTGAGCGCCAGCAGGTTGGTCTGTTCGGCAATCGAACGAATGGTGCCAAGGATCGACTGGATATCGTTGCTGTCGCGCTCCAGTTGCTGCATCGACTGCGCCGATTGCTCGATCTCTTGGCTCAGGCGATCGACGCTGCTCACGGCCGCATCGATCTGCAATTGACCCTCATGCGCCTGGCGCTGACCGCTATCGGCCGAATCGGCGGCCTGGCTGCAGGAGCGGGCGACTTCGTTGGCAGTGGCGACCATTTCGTGGAACGCGGTCGACACCATATCCACCGCCTCGCGCTGGCGCCCGGCGGCTTCGGCCATCTCGCCGGAGACTTGAGTGGCGTTGTGGGAGTTGGCGAGGATCTTGGTCGCGGCACCGCCGATGTGCTGGATCAAGCTGCGAATCGCCGCGAGGAACTGGTTGAACCAGTTGGCCAGTTGCGCGGTTTCGTCGCTGCCACGGATTTGCAGGTTGCGGGTCAGGTCACCTTCGCCCTGGGCGATGCCTTCCAAGCCACTGGCGACGCTGCGGATCGGCCGTACGATGAGGCTGGCGAAGCTCGCGCCGACCAGCGCAAATATGACCGCCAGCACAGCGGCGATGATTGCGATCAACCAGGTCAGTTGGGTCGCCGAGCTCATCACATCGGCCTGTTTGATCAGGCCAATGAAGGTCCAGCCCAGTTGCTCCGACGGCCAGACGTTCGCCATGTAGCGCTCGCCGTTCAACTCGACTTCCACCAAGCCCTTGCCGGCCTTGGCCAACTGCGCGTAGCCGTCACCCAGGCTGTTCAGTGGCTTGAAGTTGTGCTCCGGTTGCTTCGGATCAACCAGCACGGTGCCGTTGTTTTCCATCAGCATCAGGTAGCCGGTTTCGCCGAGCTTGATTTGCTTCACCAGCTCGGTCAGTTGGGTCAGCGTCACGTCGATACTGACCACGCCGCCCTGCGCCCCAAGCTTGTTATCGATGGTTCGCACGGTGCTGACGTAGGTGGTGTTGTTGTCGGTCCAGTAATAGGCTTCGGTGCGCAAAGGCTTGCCAGGGTTGGCCTGGGCGGCCTTGTACCAGGGCCGCTGGCGCGGATCGTAGTTGGTGAGTTGGGCATCGTCCGGCCACGAGACATAACCGCCGGCGCTGGTGCCGACAATGGCGTACGCATAGGCCGGGTGGCTGTTGCCCAGGTTCTCCAGCAGGGCGAATACCTGCTTGTCCATTTCGCCTTGAGGAATGCTCGCCGCGTTGGCACTCATGTACGTCTTGAGGCTGTCGTCGGTGTTCTTGATCAGTGGCAACGAGGCCAGATAGTTGACGTTCTGGCTGATGCCGTCGAAGAACATTTGCATGGCGTTGCTGACCTGGCGGATCTCTCGATCACTGGAGTCGACAAAGCCGGCCTTGGCATCGCTGCGCAGGTTCATGATCACCAGGGTCGCCACCAGCACCACTGGCAAACAGGCGATCACCGCGAACGCCCAGGTCAGTTTTTGTTTGATGTTCATCCGCGCTCCAGAATTTTTCTTATTGGCCGATTGTCAGACAAATCCATGTGTCCCTGAGGACTTCGGCTGCCAGCTGCGGAAATTGAGGGGTTGTATGAAAAAACCTACAAAATAATGGCTGGAGTACCTCGGGTTCTGTCGTAAATGCCTCCTCATCACATCGGCAACATGCGTTGAAGTCTCGGCTATGATCAGCGTCACCCGACAACTGGCCGTGAATTAATTTGGCACAGTGAGTGCATCCACAGGGTTCATAGGTCGGCAACCCCTCCCCGTGTCGAGAGGATTGCCGTATAACGAGTGACATTCGCGTGTTTGGTAATAAAGGACCCACAATAAAAGCTGATGAAGACTCCAAAACGCATTGAACCCCTGATCGAAGACGGTCTGGTTGATGAGGTGCTGCGCCCACTCATGAGTGGTAAAGAAGCAGCTGTTTATGTGGTGCGCTGCGGCAACGAACTACGTTGCGCGAAGGTCTACAAGGAGGCGAATAAACGAAGTTTCCGCCAGGCAGCCGAGTACCAGGAAGGCCGCAAGGTGCGCAACAGCCGTCAGGCGCGTGCCATGGCCAAGGGCTCCAAGTTCGGTCGCAAAGAGACCGAGGACGCCTGGCAGAACGCTGAAGTCGCGGCACTGTTCCGTCTGGCCAGTGCCGGGGTACGGGTGCCCAAGCCGTTCGACTTCCTCGAAGGCGTGCTGCTGATGGAGCTGGTGGCCGATGAATACGGCGATGCGGCGCCGCGTCTCAATGACGTGGTGCTGGAGGCCGATCAGGCCCGCGAGTATCACGCGTTCCTGATTTCCCAGATTGTGCTGATGCTGTGTACCGGCCTGGTGCACGGTGACCTGTCCGAGTTCAACGTGCTGTTGACGCCCGACGGCCCGGTGATCATCGACTTGCCGCAGGCAGTGGATGCGGCGGGCAACAACCATGCATTCAGCATGCTCGAGCGCGACGTCGGCAACATGGCTTTGTACTTCGGGCGTTTTGCCCCGGAGTTGAAGCGCACGCGCTACGCCAAGGAAATGTGGGCGTTGTATGAAGCCGGCACCTTGCACCCGGGCAGTGTGCTGACTGGCGAGTTCGACGATCCCGAAGAACTGGCGGATGTCGGTGGCATCATTCGCGAGATCGAAGCGGCGCGCCTGGACGAGGAACGTCGCCAGGCGATCCGCAAGGCCGACGACGCACCACCGAGCAAGGCCGAAGAGCCTCCACCCCCCTGGATGCAATGATCCACTTGCTCGTGGCGGGCTAGCTCGCCACGGGTTGCGTGCAACAGCCCGACGCCAGTTCCTTGAGGATCGGGCAGTCGGGGCGGTGGTCACCCTGGCAGTGCTCCACCAGATCCTGCAGGGTGTCGCGTAACTGGCCCAGTTCGCGAATCTTCTGATTCAGCTCATCGATATGCTGGCGCGCCAGGGCCTTGACGTCGGCGCTGGCCCGTTGCCGGTCCTGCCACAGGGTCAGCAGCTTGCCGACCTCCTCCAGAGAAAACCCCAGGTCCCGCGAGCGCTTGATGAAGGCCAGATTGTGCAGGTCTTCAGCGCTGTAGATGCGGTAGCCGCTGTCGGTGCGATGGGCTGGCTTGAGCAGGCCGATCGACTCGTAATAGCGAATCATCTTGGCGCTGAGGCCGCTGTGCCGGGCTGCTTGGCCGATATTCATTCGAGCTCCTCCAGTTGTTTCGGCTTCCAAGTCTTGAGCAGCAACGCATTGCTGACCACGCTGACGCTGGACAACGCCATCGCCGCACCCGCCATCACCGGGTTGAGCAGGCCGAAGGCCGCCAGCGGAATACCAATCAGGTTATAGACGAAGGCCCAGAACAGGTTCTGGCGGATCTTCGCGTAGGTCTTGCGGCTGATCTCCAGGGCGGCCGGGACCAGGCGTGGGTCGCCGCGCATCAAGGTAATGCCGGCAGCGTGCATCGCCACGTCGGTGCCACCCCCCATGGCGATACCGATATCCGCCGCCGCCAGCGCCGGGGCATCGTTGATGCCGTCGCCGACCATCGCCACCACCCCGGATTTTTTCAATTCGCTTACGGTCGCGGCTTTCTCGGCCGGCAGCACCTCGGCATGGACGTTGCGAATGCCCAACGCCTCGGCGACGACCCTGGCGCTGCCGCGGTTGTCGCCGGTCAGTAAATGGCTGCCGATCTGTTGTCCGTTCAATTCGCTGATGGCTTGCAAGGCGCCGGGCTTGAGGGTGTCGCCAAAGGCGAATAAGCCGAGCACCCGGGATTGCGGACTTTGTTCGATCAGCCAGGACAGAGTCCGCCCTTCGGCTTCCCAGGCGCTGGCCGAGGTGGCCAGCGAACCGGCGTTCAAGCCGCTTTCCTCCAGCAGCCGGCGATTGCCCAGAGCCAACTGTTTGCCGTCCAGCGTGCCGGCAATGCCACGACCGGTCAGTGACTGGCTGGCACTCACGTCCGCCACCGCCAGGCCACGCTCGCTGCAGGCGTCGAGCACCGCCTTGGCCAGCGGGTGCTCGCTGCCGCGCTGCAGGGCGCCAGCCTGTTGCAGCAGGCGCGCCTCGTTGCCATCAATGGCCGTGAAGTGGGCGATGCGCGGGGTGCCGGAGGTCAGGGTGCCGGTCTTGTCGAACACCACCACGCTGACTTCATGGGCGCGTTCCAGGGCTTCGGCGTCCTTGATCAGAATGCCGTGGCGCGCCGCGACACCAGTGCCGGCCATGATCGCAGTGGGCGTGGCCAGTCCCAGTGCACACGGGCAGGCGATCACCAGCACCGCCACCGCGTTGATCACCGCGGTTTCCAGTGGCGCGCCGTACAGCCACCAGCCAACCAGGGTCGCCAAGGCCAGCAACAGCACCACCGGGACGAAGACCTGGCTGACCTTGTCCACCAGTTTTTGAATCGGCGCCTTGCCGGCCTGGGCGTCTTCCACCAGACGGATGATCCGCGCCAGCACGGTTTCCGCACCCAGCGCCTGAGTGCGCACCAGCAGCCGTCCTTCACCGTTGATGGCGCCACCCGTCACGCTGTCGCCGGGCTGCTTCGGCACCGGCAGGCTTTCGCCGCTGATCAGTGCTTCGTCGGCATGGCTTTGACCCTCGACGACTTCGCCATCCACCGGAAAACGCTCGCCGGGCTTGACCAGCACCAGGTCGCCGACGCGCAGGGCGCTGATGGCGACGTCTTGTTCGTGACCGTCGATTACCTGAATCGCCCGTTCCGGGCGCAATGCCTCAAGGGCGCGAATGGCGCTGGCGGTCTGGCGTTTGGCGCGGCTTTCCAGGTATTTGCCCAGCAGGACCAGGGCGATGACCACCGCCGAGGCTTCGAAGTACAGGTGGGGCAGGGTGCCGCTGCTGGCGGTGGCCCACAGGTAGATGCTCAGGCCATAACCGGCGCTGGTGCCGAGTGCCACCAGCAGGTCCATGTTGCCGGCGCCGGCGCGTACGGCCTTCCACGCGGCGACATAAAAACGCGCACCAAAGATGAACTGCACCGGTGTCGCCAGGGCGAACTGCGCCCACGCCGGGAGCATCCAGTGCAGGCCGAAGGGTTGCACCAGCATCGGCAGCACCAGCGGCAACGCGAGGATGACCGCGAGCAGGACGCTCCAGCGTTCGCGTTGCAGACGTTGCTGCTGATCATTACTGGCGACGTGTTCGGCTTGCCAGACGCTGGCGCTGTATCCGGCCCTGGTCACGGCGTTAATCAGAGTTTGCGGATCAACCTGACCCAGCAACTCCAGGTGCGCCCGTTCGTTGGCGAGGTTGACACTGACACTTTTGACCCCGGCAACCTTGTTCAAGGCGCGCTCGACCCGACCCGCGCAGGAGGCGCACGTCATGCCGCCGATACTCAGTTCGAGGCTCTGGGCCGGAACGCTGTAACCGGCTTGCTGCACCGCTTCCAGCAGTGCCGGCAAGCTGTCGCGAGGCGCCTCGACCCGCGCCTGCTCGGTCGCCAGATTGACGCTGACGGCGCGGGTGCCGCTGACTTTGCGCAGCGCCCGCTCGACACGTCCGGCGCAACTGGCGCAAGTCATGCCGGCAATCGGCAGATCGAAGGTAGTGGAATCGGACATCGGTCTTACTCCCTGTAGAAATGACCTACAGGATCAACCTTGCCACGCTGGCAAGGTCAAGCGCCATCCTCCACCGCGACTCAGTAACCCAGGCCAGCCTGTTTCAGGTACATGCCCTGGGCGTTCATGGCAATGCGGTATTTCTGGATATCGCCGGCGCGCAGGGTGATGTCCTGGGAACCCGGCGCGAGCATTCCAGGATTGCAACCGGGTGCCTGACCGGGCAACAGTTTCAGGCGCAGGGAAAAGCCGCCTGGGGGCAGGTTGAACGAGGTGCTCTGTTCCTGGAACAGGCGAGCCGACAGCTGATCCTGAATGTACACGCCGATTTCGCAGGGTGTCGCGACCTCCAGGCGTTCGCGGGAAATGATTAACACGCCATAGTCTTGCGCACTGGCCGGCGGGGCTGCGACACATAGACTGAGCAGGGCAAGTAGGCTGAAAGCGTGCCAGCGCATGGCTGAGTCTCCTGTTTCGATGTCATGAAGGGCCAAGCTTGGACGAGCGTGTCGCGTTATGCCAGCCCGGCAGCTGTGCAAAGAACTTGACCTTGCCACAGTGGCAAGCTCAAGACTGCTCGCAACCTCATTAAAGGAGACGCCTCATGCAAGTATTCAACGTTCAGGGAATGTCCTGCGGTCACTGCGTTCGGGCCATTACCCAAGTGCTGCAAGCCGAGGACCCAGCGGCCAGTGTGCGCGTTGATCTCGCCGCCAAGGAAGTGGGTGTGGAAAGTCGGTTGACTGCCGAGCAGGTGATCAGTCTGATCAGCGCAGAGGGCTACGGGGTCCAACTCGCCGGGTAAAAAATAATAGTTAGCGACCTATCGGAATGTTCAAGGCGTCCCGGCCCGGCTAGACTGTCGGGCTGTTGACTGATGTGAGCTGGACGCCTGATGAATTTTCGCACCATCCTGATTCTGGGCGCCTTGAGCGCTTTCGGGCCTTTGGCCATCGATTTCTACCTTCCGGCCTTTCCGGCGATGGCGGCGGCGTTCGGCACAGACGAACAGCACGTGCAGCTGACGCTGGCCGCGTACTTTCTCGGCCTGTCGATCGGGCAACTGGCTTACGGTCCGGTAGCGGATCGTTTTGGACGGCGTATTCCCTTACTCATTGGCGTGGGGCTGTTTACCCTGGCCTCGCTGGTCTGTGCCTTCGCCCCGAGCCTGGATTGGTTGATTGCCGCGCGGTTCGTGCAGGCTCTGGGTGGCTGTGCCGGGATGGTGATTTCCCGGGCGGTAGTCAGCGACAAATGTGACGCGGTGGGTTCGGCGAAGGTCTTTTCGCAACTGATGCTGGTGATGGGCCTGGCACCGATTCTCGCGCCGATGCTCGGTGGTTTGCTGGTCAATCTGCACGGCTGGCAGTCGATCTTCATTGCCTTGACGGTGTTCAGTGCGGCGGCAGGGCTGGCGGTGGCCATGGGGCTGCCGGAGAGCATGCCGGCCAACCAGCCTCGACAACCCTTGTCCGGTGCGTTGCGCCAGTATGGGCGGTTGCTGTCGGACAAGGTGTACCTCGGGCACGCCTTGACCGGCGGAATCGCGATTGCCGGGATGTTTTCGTACATCGCCGGTTCGCCGTTCGTCTTCATCAAGCTATATGGCGTGCCGGCCGAGCATTTCGGTTGGCTCTTTGGGGTCAATGCGGCTGGTTTCATCCTTGTGGCACAGATCAACGCTCGCCTGCTTTCCCGACGCGGACCGGCGTTCCTGCTGACGCGCACCGTGTGGCTTTACCTGGTCGCGGGTCTGGCGTTGCTGGCTGTCAGCGCGCTGCACACCGAGCATCTGTGGCCGCTGCTGATTCCGCTGTTTATCTGCATCTCCAGCCTGGGCTGCATCCTTCCGAATGCCTCGGCCTGTGCCATGAATGGTCAGGGTGCGCGCGCAGGCAGCGCTTCGGCGTTGCTCGGCTGCCTGCAATTCAGTGTCGCCGCCGGTGCGGCGGCGTTGGTCGGCGTGTTGCATGATGGCACCGCTGTGCCGATGGCAATGGTCATCAGCCTGTGCGGGATTCTGGTGGTGAGCGTGGCGATGCTCACCCGTCGTCTGCAGATTGCCCGGGCGGCGCAAGCCGAGGCTTGATTCAGCTTACGGCGCGTTGTGGCTGGAGCTCGGGCAGGTAATGAGGGGCGTGAATTCGGGTTTCGAGGGTGGTGGTGAATGCGCGGGCTTCGGCTTCGGAACGGAAGTTGACTGTCTGTTCGTCCAGGCGCACTTGCCACCGGGATTTTGCCATTTCTTTTATCAGGATCTTCATTGCTGACCTCCGTGCGTAAAAGAGTGCATTGCAGAAGCTGCGATTGTAGACCCGGAATTCGCCGACAAATATGACTATGATCAACTGTCGGACTGGTGGCTTAGAAGCAAAAGAGCGCAGGCTGCGCTCTTTTGTTCCAAGGCGGGTCAGAAGCCTTCGAGGACAATCTTGCCTTTCGCGGAACCGCTCTCAAGCAGTTCATGAGCACGCCGCAGGTTGGTCGCATTGATGGTGCCAAAGTGCTCGCCAACCGTGGTTTTCAATGTGCCGGCGTCAATCAGTTCAGCCACGCGGTTGAGCAGTTTGTGTTGCTCCAGCATGTCGGCGGTTTCGAACAGCGAGCGGGTGTACATGAATTCCCAGTGCAGCGACAAACTCTTGCGCTTGAGCTGAGTGATGTCCAAAGCCTTTGGATCGTCGATCAGCGCCAGCTTGCCCTGCGGTGCCAAGGCTTCCACCAGTTGCGCGAAGTGCAGGTCGGTCTGGGTCAGGCTGGCGACGTGGGTGACGTTGGGCTGACCGGCGCGCTTGAGTTCTTCGCTCAGCGGCTGGCTGTGATCGATGACCAGGTCGGCCCCCAGCGCTTCGACCCAACTGCGGGTCTGCGCACGGGAGGCGGTGCCGATGACCTTGAGTGCGGTGAGTTGGCTGGCCAATTGGGTCAGGATCGAGCCAACCCCGCCAGCGGCACCGACGATCAACAGGCTTTGGCCTTCGGCAGCATTGCCTTCGCTGATCTGCAGGCGCTCGAACAGCAGTTCCCAGGCGGTAATAGCCGTCAGCGGTAGCGCGGCGGCTTCGGCAAAGCCCAGCGACTTGGGCATGTGGCCGACAATTCGCTCGTCGACTACGTGCAATTCGCTGTTAGCGCCGGCGCGGGCAATGGAGCCGGCGTAGTACACCTTGTCGCCAGCCTTGAACAGGCTGACTTCACTGCCTACCGCCTTGACCACACCGGCCACGTCCCATCCCAGTACCTTGGCCACGCCGCCTTCCGGCGAGACGTTCTGGCGAACTTTGGTGTCCACCGGGTTGACCGAGATGGCTTTGACCTCCACCAGCAAGTCCCGTGGGCCAGCGACGGGCTCCGGCAGTTCGATGTCTTGCAGCGCTTGTGGGTCGTTGATCGGCAGACTGGTGTAGTAGGCGATGGCTTTCATGGCGTCACGGACTCGGCTGTTTAGGAGAGGTGACACATGATTAGCTATTTATCTGCGAGATAAAACCGGCTAAAACCACAGTCTCTTTCAATAATTTTTTGATAATTGCAGGTGGCCTGATGCTGCGTTTTGATGATCTGCAGCTGTTTGTACGGGCGGCTGACCTCGGCAGCCTGTCAGCGGCTGCGCGGGGTATGGACATGTCAGCCGCCGTGGCCAGCGCGGCGCTCAAGCGTATCGAACAGCAACTGGGCGCTCGTCTGCTGGCGCGGTCTACCCGCAGCCTGCGCCTGACGGCGGAAGGCGAGGGGTTTGTGGAGTATGCCCGCGCAGCGCTGGGGCAGTTGGATGAAGGTCGGCGTTTGCTGGCGCGCGGGCAAGACCAGGTTAGCGGCGTATTGCAACTCTCGGCGCCATCGGACTTCGGTCGCAATCTGTTGCTGCCGTGGCTCAACGACTTCCAGCGCGAGCATCCCGGCCTCACGGTGCGCCTGTTGCTGGGTGACCGGATCGCCGACCTGTTCCGTCAGCCCGTGGACCTCGCCCTGCGTTACGGCGAACCGGAAGATTCCAGCCTGGTGGCGATGCCCATCGCGCCGGACAATCGGCGGGTGCTTTGTGCCTCGCCGCAGTACCTGGCGCGACGTGGCGAACCGCGTCAGCTGGAGCAATTGGCGCAGCACAACTGCCTGCTGTACATGCTCGGCAGCCGGGTGCATGACCATTGGAGTTTTCACGACGGCAAACGTGAAGTGAGCCTGACCGTCAGCGGCGACCGCTTCAGTGATGATGCCGATGTGGTGCGCCTGTGGGCGGTGGCTGGGGCCGGAATTGCCTACAAGTCGTGGCTGGATGTCTCGGCGGATGTCCTGGCCGGTCGCTTGAAAGTGCTGATGCCGGAGTTGCAGTGTGAGCGCGCACCGCTGAATTTGTTGTGCGCCCATCGCGCTCAATTGAGTAAGCCAGTGAACCTGTTGAAGGAAATGCTCAAGCGTCAATGCGCGTATTTGACCGGTCAATTTTCGACAAAAAATGTCACTGGCGGTTAATCGCAAGAACATAGCGAAATTTCTGTCTACCGCTGTCTCCTTTGGCGCTTTTCCAAAGACAGGATCCGTCGACCATCACGCTTATACTAGCGCCCGCCTGGGTTCGCACCATTGTCAGCGAACGCGTGCCGCCTTGCTCGATCCATGGGTCCGCGTGTGAGTTACAAATGCCCTGGGTCGAGGATTTCGAAGAAGTTTGTCGCTTTAGCTTGTTTTTTAGCCCGGTTTTTGGCGGATATCACGCCTTGGCCGGCACCTCATTACTGGTCAAGATGTTCGCCGAGCAGTAGACAAATGATTCAACAGGGAGTGAAGACATGGAACATGCACCTTGCATCAGCCAAATAGCGACGCTGCTGGCTGACCCGAAGCGTAGCGCGATGATGTGGGCCTTGATGGACGGCACTGCACGACAGTCGGAAGAGTTGGCGCTGCTGGCCGGTTTATCGCCCTCATCGGCCAACGCTCATCTGGGGCGTTTGTTCAGCGGTGGACTGCTGAAGCTCGAGGAGCGTGGACGCAAACGGTTCTATCGACTGGCGGCGCCTGAGGTCGGCGCGGCAGTCGAGGCATTGGCCAGCGCCACGCTGGTCAGCTCGCCAGGCAATATTGCCCCAGTGTTCAAACGCGGCAATCCGTTGGGCAAAACCCAGGCGGTGCCTTCTTCGGTGATGCGCGCCCGGCTCTGTGAGGAGCATTTTGGTGGAGCGCTGGCGGCCGATCTGTTTCAACGGCTGGTGGATGTCCGCTGGCTCGAACAGTCGGACAAATGCGTCAAGGTCACCCACAAAGGGGCCACCCGACTGGCGTCCCACGGCATCTTCATTCAGGCCCTGGCCCATCGCGATTCCCAGGTCGCCTGCGCCTGCCCTGACTGGAGTGAGCGTCGGCCGCACCTGGGTGGCACGCTGGGTGCGGCGTTGCTGCAACTGTTCATTCAGTCCGGCTGGTTGAGCTTGCCTGCTGACTCCCGCGCCTTGCAGGTGACGGCTGCCGGCGCCCGTGAGCTGGGGCGATTCGCCACTGAGACCGAGATGGAGCTTGCGCTCTAGTCATAGCGAACCGGCGGGAGCGAGCAGACTCCCTCCCGCCTGCGCTCAGGGTTTTACCAGGCGGGCATCCAGGCTGTTTTGCGCCAGACGTTTGGCCTGGTCCTGGGTCATGCCCAGGTGAGTGTGCAAGGCGTGGAAGTTTTCCGTCACGTAGCCACCGAAGTAGGCTGGATCATCGGAGTTCACCGTGACCTTCACGCCGCGCTCAAGCATGTCGAGGATGTTGTGCTGCGACATGTGGTCGAACACGCACAGCTTGGTGTTGGACAGCGGGCACACAGTCAGCGGGATCTGCTCGTCGATGATCCGCTGCATCAGGCGCTCGTCTTCGATGGCGCGCACGCCATGGTCGATACGCTGGATCTTCAGCAGATCGATGGCTTCCCAGATGTACTCCGGCGGACCTTCTTCACCCGCATGGGCAACGGTCAGGAAGCCTTCATGGCGAGCACGGTCGAACACGCGCTGGAACTTGCTGGGTGGATGGCCCATTTCCGAGCTGTCGAGGCCGACGGCAACGAATGCATCGCGAAACGGTAGCGCCTGGCTCAGGGTTTTCTCGGCTTCTTCCTCGCTCAGGTGACGCAGGAAGCTGAGGATCAGGCCACTGGTGATGCCCAACTGTTGCTCGCCATCCTTCAACGCGCTGGCGATCCCGTTCAACACCACTTCGAAAGGCACGCCACGATCGGTGTGGGTCTGCGGGTCGAAGAAGGGTTCGGTGTGGATCACGTTCTGCGCCTTGCAGCGCAGCAGGTAGGCCCAGGTCAGGTCGTAGAAATCCTGAGACGTGCGCAATACATCGGCGCCCTGGTAATACAGGTCGAGGAATTCTTGCAGGTTGTTGAAGGCGTACGCCTTGCGCAGGGTTTCCACGTCGTCCCATGGCAGGGCGATCTTGTTGCGTTCGGCCAGGGCAAACAGCAGTTCGGGTTCCAGCGAACCCTCCAGGTGCAGGTGCAGTTCTGCCTTAGGCAGGGCGTTCAGCCAATCGTACATGTTCGGTTCTCATCAGATACTTATGCGCAGCATTCTACAGGGGCTAGTGGCAACAATTGGCAAAACCTGACCAAGCCACTCTGGACTAAGGTTCAACGGAACATGTGCGGGGCGTTGCAGTCAGTCGTTCATCGCCCAGGATTTGCCGGTTCCAGGAAAAGGCTGCGTCATGCTCACACTCTTCAAGCAAGAAAAATTCCTCCTGCTGGCCGTGCTGGCAGCCTGTGCCGCGTACCTGCTGGAACACTGGATGCTGAACAGTGGGCAGTTGATTGCGCTGCTCGGCGGGGTCGCGCTGATCGGCTTTATCGTCATTGCGTCGATGCGCGTCGCCCACCATGCGGAGTTGTTGGCGGAAAAGGTCGGTGATCCCTACGGCACGATGATCCTGACGCTGGCCGCGGTGCTGGTGGAGGTGGTGATCCTGGCGATCATGATGAGCAACGAGGCCTCGCCGACGCTGGTGCGCGACACCATTTACTCGGCGGTGATGCTCGACATCAACGGCATCCTCGGGCTCGCGGCGTTGATGGGCGGGATCAAGCATGGCGAACAGTCCTACAACGACGACTCGGCGCGTACGTACAGCGTGATGATCATGACCGCCATGGGTGTTTCTATGGTGGTACCGGAGTTCATTCCCGCAGCGGACTGGAAGATTTATTCGGCCTTCACCATCGGTGCGATGGTGGTGCTGTACACCCTGTTCCTGCGTATGCAGGTCGGCCCGCACAGCTACTTTTTCAGTTACAGCTACCCGCAAAAACGCCGGCGCAAGGAAGCGGTGCAGGAGGAACCGACGATCAGCCTCGGGCTGTCCATCGCGACCCTGGTGTTTGGCGTGGTGGTGATTGGTGCGCTGGCGGAAGTCATGTCCAAGACCCTTGATCTCGGTCTGGAGGGAAGCGGTGCGCCGCCGGTGCTGACGGCGATTGTGGTGGCAGCGATCTCGGCGGCGCCGGAAATCCTTACGGCGTTGCGCGCGGCGCTGGCCAATCGCATGCAGTCGGTGGTCAACATCGCTTTGGGGGCGTCGCTGTCGACGGTGATTCTTACGGTGCCAGTAATGGAAGCCATGGCGCTGTACACCGGTCAGCCCTTCCAGATGGCCATGACCCCGGTGCAAACGGTCATGGTGTTCATCACCTTGATTGTCAGTGCGATTAATCTCAACGATGGCGAAACCAACGCCATCGAAGGGATGACCCACTTTGTGCTGTTCGCGACCTTTATCATGCTGTCGCTGCTGGGGCTTTGAGTGCTGCACCGGCAGACATGCGTCGGCCGGTTCAGCGGGCGGGTCAGAGGTCGTTGATCAACTGGCGCGCGGCTTGGCTGTGATCCGCGATCAGGCCCTTTAGGTCCAGTCCTTCGACCTGACCATCAATGACCCGCCACTTGCCGCCGATCATCACCCGGTCAGCACGATCGGCACCGCACAGCAGCAGTGCGGAGATGGGGTCGTGACTGCCGGAGAAACGTAGCTCATCGAGTTTGAACAGGGCCAGGTCGGCCTGTTTGCCGACGGCCAGTTCACCAATGTCCGTGCGCCCCAGCAGTTTCGCCGATCCCTGAGTGGCCCAACCCAGCACGCCTTCCGGGGTGATTTTCTCTGCGCCGTAGCGCAAGCGCTGGATGTACAAGGCCTGGCGGGCTTCGAGAATCATGTTCGAGGCATCGTTGGAGGCCGAGCCGTCGACGCCCAGACCGACTGGCGCACCGGCCGCAATCAGGTCCAGGCTCGGGCAGATACCCGAGGCCAGACGCATGTTCGAGCTTGGGCAATGGCAGATGCCGGTACCGGCGGCACCGAGGCGGGCGATCTCATCCGGGTTGAAGTGAATGCCGTGGGCCAGCCAGGTGCGTGGGCCGAGCCAGCCGACGCTGTCCAGATAATCGACCGTGCGCAGGCCGAAGCGCTGCAGGCAGAAGTCTTCTTCGTCGAGGGTCTCGGCCAGATGGGTGTGCAGGCGCACGTCCAGCGTGTTGGCCAGTTCGGCGCTGGCGGACATGATTTCCGGGGTGACCGAAAACGGCGAGCAGGGCGCCAGGGCGATCTGGATCTGTGCGCCGTCACCGCGCTCATGGTACTCGGCGATCAGGCGCTGGCTGTCGGCGAGGATCACTCCACCTTCCTGCACGGTTTGTTGTGGCGGCAGGCCGCCGTCTTTTTCGCCGAGGCTCATCGAACCGCGGGTGAGCATGGCGCGCATGCCCAGTTCGCGGACGCTTGCGACTTGCACGTCGATGGCGTTTTCCAGGCCATCGGGGAACAGGTAGTGATGGTCAGCCGCCGTGGTGCAGCCCGACAGCAGCAATTCGGCCAGTGCCACTTTGGTTGCCAGCGCGAGTTTTTCCGGAGTCAGGCGCGCCCAGACCGGGTACAGGGTCTTGAGCCACGGAAACAAAGGCTGGTTGACCACCGGCGCCCAGGCGCGGGTCAGGGTCTGATAGAAGTGGTGGTGGGTGTTGATCAGCCCCGGCAGGATCACGTGCTCGCGGGCATCGAAGACTTGTCCACAGGGGGTCGCGGGTTGTTGGCCTTGCTTGAGTACTTCGACGATCACGCCGTCCTGCACGACCAGGCCGCCACGGGCATCGAGTGTGTTGGCAGTGAAAATCGCAAGGGGGTTTTTTAACCAGATACGGGTCGCAGGCATTTGCCGGCTCCTCTGAAAGTTGGGTTCAGGTTCGCCAGCTCAGTGTTGCCCTGTCTGCTGATCCAGGTTCGTCGCGGGGACGAGGTGCGCAGTGTCGGGCAAAAGGGCTTGGCAGGCAAGCCCGGCCCGACAGGACGAAATTACCAGGGAATGGTTTCGCCCTTGTAGTTGATGAAATGATGGCCGCCCTTGCCGGCATAGGCATTCACTTGGTCAATCAGTCCGCGGGTACTGGTCTGCACATCAAGGTCGGCACCTTCGCCGCCCATGTCGGTTTTCACCCAGCCCGGATGCAGCGACAACACCGTCGGCCGCGACTCGCCCAACTGGCTGACGAAGCTGTTGGTCATGGAATTGAGCGCCGCCTTGCTCGCCTTGTACAGCGCCAGCTCCGGGGCGTCGGGCATGGTCACGCTACCCAGCACCGAACTCATGAACGCCAGCACACCGCTCCCCGGGCGAATCTGCCCGACGAAGCGCTGGGCGAGGTTGATCGGCGCCACGGCATTGGTAAAAAACAACTGACCGACTTCGGCCAACGTCGCACCGCCGTTGGGTGTCTGCACTTCCGGGCCCTTGACCCCGGCGTTGACGAACAGCAGGTCGAACACCTGGCCCTGGAGCTGCTGGCTCAAGGCGATCTGCGCCTGCTGGTCGTCCATGTCCAGTTGCTCAATCCGCACGTCGCCCAGCGCCTGCAAGGCTTCGCCTTTTTGCGGGTTGCGCACGGTGGCGGTGACTTGCCAGCCGTCGGCCAGCAGGGTTTTTACCAGGCCAAGGCCCAGGCCTCGGGAGGCGCCGATGATCAGTGCGGTTTTTGCGGTTGTCATGAGTGGCTTCCTTGTAAAAAGTCGGGGGGCAAGGCGTCGCGACTGACGGCGCTACCTGTGGGCTTGACCCTTGAGCATACTCCAGGCTTTGCCATTGACGCTCCTTGCGCAAAGTCACTATTCGACAATGTGGACCACACAGCATTACCAGCGGTTGGTGCGCAAAGGCGCCTGGTTAAAAAATGATCATCGTCCTGCACCCCATGCTGGCTATGCCACTGCGCGACCCATGAACGGCTTATCCACAGCTTGCTCCACAGTATTTGTGTGCAAGCCTAAAGCTTGGGCATAAGCCAGATATGGCTTTGATCCAAAGCTGCTAACGCGCGCTAACTGTTTGTTTTACGGTCGAATCGAGTCGCGTGCGGAGCAATTGGACAAAAACTGAGCAGTGCCCTCAAAGCCACGTGATAGAAGGGTTACAGCTCTGTGTGCTCAGGTTATCCACAGTCGGGTGCACAGCGGATGTGGGCAACTGTCAGTGAATCAGCGCTGCAACAGAATGCGCCCACGACTCAAGTCGGCCAACTGGCTTTGCAACAGTTCGATCTGCGCTTCACCCACGGCCAACTGGAGTTCTACGCCATTGGCCGTGAACTGTTCATCCACCACCAAACCGCCGGCCTCGGCGACGCGCAGTCTGACCAGGGCCAACTCGCTGAATCCGCAGTGGCAACTCAGCGGCTCACGGCTGATCAACTCGATCTTGGCTGCGCCCTGCAGGCACTTGTTGGCACCTCCTCCGTAGGCCCTCGCCAAACCGCCGGTGCCCAGTTGGATGCCGCCGTACCAGCGAATCACCAGCACCACCACCTGGTCGCAGTCCTGGGCTTCGATGGCGGCCAGTATCGGCCTGCCGGCAGTGCCGCCGGGTTCGCCATCATCGTTGCTGCGATACTGGTCGGCGAGTTTCCAGGCCCAGCAATTATGCGTCGCGTCGAGATCGCTGTGCTGTTCGATGAAGGCTTGGGCTTCGGCGGGGCTGGTGATAGGCGCCGCGAGGGTGATGAAGCGGCTCTTGCGAATCTCTTCCTGGTATTCGCAAAAACCGGCAAGGGTAAAGGGCATGGTAACGGTCTTAAATAGCGGGAGTGAGGCCGCAGCCTTTGAGAATGATGCGGATCAGGTTATTACCCGCATCGTCGATGTCCTGTTTGGTCAATTTGCTGCGCCCGGTGACGCGGCAGATCTGGGTGGAGAAGTCGGCGTAGTGCTGGGTACTGCCCCATAGCAGAAAAATCAGGTTGACCGGATCAACCGGGTCCATTTTACCGGCGTCGATCCACGCCTGAAACACACTCGCGCGGCCCTGGAACCAGGTCCGGTAGTCACGGTTGAAATACTCGCTCAGGCATTCGCCGCCACTGATGACTTCCATGGCGAATACCCGCGACGCCTGCGGATGACGACGCGAGAACTCCATCTTGGCGCGAATGTAACGGGTCAAGGCCTCGGCCGGGTCATCGTCGGCGGTGAGGGTGTTGAAGGTGCTGTCCCACAACTGAATGATGTTGCTCAACACGCCGATGTACAGGCCCAGCTTGTTGGTGAAGTAGTAATGCAGGTTGGCTTTGGGCAGTCCGGCGTTCTGCGCAATGGTGTTCATGCTGGTGCCTTTGAACCCATGCCGGGCGAATTCGACTTCCGCGGCCTTGAGAATTGCCTGTTCGTTCTTTTGACGAATACGACCGGCAGGTTTGCCGCTGTGCGCTGGGACTTCAAGGGTCATGGACGATTCCGGGCAGGTCAGTAGGGCATCAGTGCGTTGATAACGCACCAGCAGGCATCCGACAAGCCTTGGTGCGACAAAAAAACCGGGTACTTCACCGAGTTGCCGCCAGGCTTTCGAGGAAGCTTTCCAGTACCAGGTTCGGGCGCCGGCCCTTGCGTGTGACCGATGCCAGGCTCAAGTCATAGAAGCGTGCATCAGGCTTGAGCGCCCGCAAGCGGCCCTGCTGCACCCACAGGCTGGCGTAGTGGTCGGGCAGATAGCCGATGTAGCGCCCGGTCAGGATCAGGAACGCCATGCCTTCGCGGTCCGAAGCGCTGGCGGTGCAATTGAGCGCCTGGTAATGGGCCTGGATCTCCGCCGGCAAGCGAAAGGTCGGGGCAATGGCGTCCTGAGTGTTGAGGCGCGCATCGTCCAACTGTTTGTCGTCGGCGTAGAACAGCGGGTGCCCGACCGCGCAATAGAGCAGTGAGCGCTCACTGTAGAGCGGCTGATATTCCAGGCCCGACAAGGCACTGGCCTGCGGCACGACGCCGACGTGCAGGCGACCATCGAGTACACCCTGTTCGACTTCATTGGGAGCAATCATGCGGATCTGGATCTGCACGTCCGGCCCACGCTCCTTCAATTGTGCCAGGGCATGGGTGATGCGCATGTGGGGCAGGGTGACGAGGTTGTCGGTCAGGCCGATCGTCAGCTCGCCACGCAGGTGCTGGTGCAGACCGTTGACCTCGGTGCGAAAACTTTCCAGTGCGCTGAGCAACTGCAACGCCGACTGGTAGACCTCGCGGCCTTCTTCAGTCAGGGAAAAACCGGCGCGCCCGCGCTGGCACAGGCGCAGGCCCAGGCGTTGTTCGAGGTCGCTCATCTGCTGGCTGATGGCCGAACGGCCGATCCCCAGCACGCTCTCGGCGGCAGAGAAACCGCCGGATTCGACGACACTGCGGAAGATCCGCAACAGGCGGATATCAAAATCGCTGACTTGCGCCAGAGGGTCAGGTCGACGGCTGCTCATGGGGGCGTGCTCGATAGTTTAGTGGTGATCTGACTAAAGGTTATAAATGTTGGATTTCACCGACTTTATCGCCGTGGCAATTTAGCTGCAACTAAGGTTTTCAATCCCTACGCCGTTTATTGCCTTGCGAGGTTTCGCTCATGAACTTGCCTGAAAACGCCCCGTCGTCCCTGGCCAGCCAGCTCAAGCTGGATGCTCACTGGATGCCTTACACCGCCAACCGCAATTTCCAGCGTGATCCACGCTTGATCGTCGGCGCTGAAGGCAGCTGGCTGATCGACGACAAGGGCCGCAAGGTCTACGACTCGCTGTCCGGTCTGTGGACCTGCGGCGCCGGGCACACCCGCAAGGAAATCCAGGAGGCGGTGGCCAAGCAGTTGGGCACCCTGGACTACTCGCCAGGCTTCCAGTACGGCCATCCACTGTCGTTCCAACTGGCGGAAAAGATCACCGACCTGACCCCGGGCAATCTCAACCACGTGTTCTTCACCGACTCGGGCTCCGAGTGTGCTGACACTGCGGTAAAAATGGTGCGTGCCTACTGGCGCCTGAAAGGCCAGTCGACCAAGACCAAGATGATCGGCCGTGCTCGTGGTTATCACGGAGTGAACATCGCCGGCACCAGCCTCGGTGGGGTCAATGGCAACCGCAAGTTGTTCGGCCAGGCGATGATGGACGTCGATCACCTGCCGCACACCCTGCTGGCCAGCAACGCCTATTCGCGCGGCATGCCGGAGCAGGGTGGTATTGCCCTGGCGGATGAACTGCTGAAGCTGATCGAACTGCACGACGCCTCGAACATCGCCGCCGTGTTCGTCGAACCCATGGCCGGTTCGGCTGGCGTGTTGGTGCCGCCACAGGGTTACCTCAAGCGCCTGCGCGAGATCTGCGATCAGCACAACATTCTGTTGGTGTTCGACGAAGTGATCACCGGTTTCGGCCGTACCGGCACCATGTTTGGCGCCACCACCTTCGGTGTCACCCCGGACCTGATGTGCATCGCCAAGCAAGTCACCAACGGTGCGATCCCGATGGGCGCGGTGATTGCCAGCTCCGAGATCTACCAGACTTTCATGAACCAGGCGACGCCGGAGTACGCAGTGGAGTTCCCCCACGGCTACACCTATTCCGCCCACCCGGTGGCCTGTGCCGCTGGCTTGGCCGCACTCGATCTGCTGCAAAAGGAAAACCTGGTGCAGAGCGTGGCGGAAGTCGCGCCGCATTTCGAGAATGCACTTCACGGTCTGAAGGGCACGAAAAACATCATCGACATCCGCAACTTCGGCCTGGCCGGGGCGATCCAGATCGCACCCCGTGACGGTGACGCCATCGTGCGTCCGTTCGAAGCCGGCATGTCCCTGTGGAAAGCCGGGTTCTACGTGCGCTTCGGCGGCGACACCCTGCAGTTCGGGCCAACTTTCAACAGCAAGCCGCAGGACCTCGATCGCCTGTTCGACGCTGTCGGCGAAGCGCTTAACAAAATCGACTGATTGCACTTACCTTCTTATATAAGCAGGCGTCCTTCAACGGGCGCCTGTGGACAACTTTTCAGGAGCCCTGCATGAGCCTTATCCCGCATTTGATCAATGGCGAACTGGTGAACGATAACGGTCGCACCGCCGACGTGTTCAACCCGTCCACCGGTCAGCCGATCCATAAAGTGCCGTTGGCCAGCCGCGAAACCATCCAGCAGGCCATCGATGCTGCCAAGGCGGCGTTCCCGGCCTGGCGCAACACGCCTGCGGCCAAGCGTGCCCAAGTGATGTTCCGCTTCAAGCAATTGCTGGAGCAGAACGAAGCGCGTATTTCGCAATTGATCAGTGAAGAACACGGCAAGACCCTGGAAGACGCGGCCGGTGAGCTCAAGCGCGGTATCGAGAACGTCGAATTCGCCTGTGCCGCTCCGGAAATCCTCAAGGGTGAATACAGCCGTAACGTCGGCCCGAACATCGATGCCTGGTCGGACTTCCAGCCGCTGGGCGTGGTAGCGGGCATCACCCCATTCAACTTCCCGGCGATGGTGCCACTGTGGATGTACCCGCTGGCCATCGTCTGCGGTAACTGCTTCATCCTCAAACCGTCGGAGCGTGACCCGAGCTCCACGTTGCTGATTGCCCAACTGCTGCTGGAAGCCGGTCTGCCGAAAGGCGTGATGAGCGTGGTGCACGGCGATAAGTCGGCGGTGGATGCACTGATCGAGGCGCCGGAAGTCAAAGCCCTGAGCTTTGTCGGATCGACGCCGATTGCCGAATACATCTACGCCGAAGGCACCAAACGCGGCAAGCGCGTCCAAGCGTTGGGCGGGGCGAAGAACCATGCCGTACTGATGCCGGATGCCGACCTGGATAACGCCGTCAGTGCACTGATGGGTGCAGCCTACGGTTCGTGCGGTGAGCGTTGCATGGCCATTTCGGTGGCGGTGTGCGTGGGTGACCAGGTGGCGGATGCGCTGGTGGCCAAGCTGACGCCACAAATCAAGGCGCTGAAAATTGGCGCGGGCACTTCCTGTGGTCTGGACATGGGGCCGTTGGTCACCGGCCAGGCGCGGGACAAGGTCAGCGGCTACGTCGATGACGGTGTGGCGGCGGGTGCCAAATTGGTGGTGGACGGTCGTGGCCTGAGCGTGGCCGGTCATGAGGAGGGCTTCTTCCTGGGTGGCTGCCTGTTCGACAACGTCACTCCTGAGATGCGTATCTATAAAGAAGAGATCTTTGGTCCTGTACTGTGTGTTGTCCGGGTCAACAGCCTGGAAGAGGCGATGCAACTGATCAACGATCACGAATACGGCAACGGTACCTGCATCTTCACCCGTGACGGTGAAGCGGCGCGGCTGTTCTGTGACGAGATCGAGGTGGGCATGGTAGGGGTCAACGTGCCGTTGCCGGTGCCGGTGGCGTATCACAGCTTCGGCGGCTGGAAGCGTTCGCTGTTCGGTGACCTGCATGCCTACGGTCCGGACGGCGTGCGTTTCTACACTCGGCGCAAGGCAATCACCCAGCGCTGGCCACAGCGTGCAAGCCATGAGGCTTCGCAATTCGCCTTCCCGAGCTTGTAAGGCGAAGTTGTGCAGTAGGCCGCGCCCTTGGGCGCGGCCTTCGCGTTTTTGGGGCGTTTCTGACTTATATGACAGAATTATGAAATTAGTGGTTGACGCGAGTTTTTATCTGTCTATAATTCGCCCCACTTCCGGCGCAGTCGAAACGGAAAACTCCTTGGTAAA
>NZ_JALJRO010000023.1:0-87088 GCF_024519635.1 Pseudomonas sp. Pse1 | reverse complement strand
ATCGCAAAATCTGCATGCACCGCAGATCCACTGTAGGAGCGAGCCTGCTCGCGAAGAGCCTGAGGGCGCCGCGCGCATTCAGGCAGTACGCGTCATCGTTCACGACCATCGCGAGCAGGCTCGCTCCTACAGTAGAACTGCGGGCAACCTGCCAGATCAGGCCGCCTCGGCGGCTTTTGATTTTGATTCACCGGCCCCATTACCGACGGCTGAGTGGAGGCATTCATCCAAGGGGAGCGCGTAGCGCGCTGCGGCGAAGCCGCAGACATCGAGAGGAGGTGCAGCGAAGCCAACCGGAGGTGATGACCCTGGGATGGATGCCGGAGCGAAGGTACCCCGAGCCTAAGCGAGGGGGCCGGACACTGAGGGGCTTGTAAAAAAGGGAGGCGCCGTAAGGGCGCAACCATAAGCGGCCGTTACCGCAGGAATGGATATGTACTCCGTTATGACGTCATCGCTGGCAAGCCAGCCCACAGTGAAGTATGTACACCGACAGGCGACCGCCACCCCCTTACAACTTCCCCGCACCATGTTTCTGCGCCCGCCACGTCGCCGGCGGCATCCCAAACTGAGTAATAAACCACCGCGTAAACGAACTCGCCATCGAATACCCCAGCATGTCGGCAATCCGCCCCAGCGAGTAATTCGGATTGTCCAGATACCGCAGCACCAGATCCCGGCGCACGTCATTGATCACGTCGTTGAACGCGCATCCATCATCCTTGAGGCGACGCTGCAAGGTGCGCACGTTCATGCCCTGACTCTGGGCGACCTGTTCGATGGTGGCGCGGCCCATGGGCAGCAGCAGATAGATGGCCTTGCGCACTTCGAACAGCATCGAAGCGCCTTCGTTGCTCTGCAACGAGTCGAGGTAGCTTTGGGCGTAGCGGGCCATGGCCGGGTCGGCGTTGGGGTTGGTCATGTCGAGGCTGGCGTCGGAGCAGACGATGCCGTTGAACTCGCTGCCGAACTCCAGGTTGCAGCCGAACAGGCGTCGGTGCAGTTGTAGATTGTCCGGTGCCTGGTGCATGAAATTGACGCTGTAGGGGTGCCAGTGCGCACCGAGCAGGGCAGAGCAGAGGCGGAACATTACCCCGATCGCCAGCTCCATGGCCTGGCGGCTGGGCATCGGCGACTCGGTGACCACCTCTTCACGAATGATCACCATCTTGCCGGCTTCTTCGATGAAAATCGCCAAAGAGTCATTCATCAGGTGACGGTAATGCACCACCACCTGCAGCGCGTCGCGCAGGGTTCGTTGATGGCTGAGCAGCAGGCTGACCACGCCAAAGTCCGAGAGCTGGCGCGACTCGGCCATGCTCAGGCCGAAGGTCTGGCAGCCGCTGGCGGCAGCGGAATCTTCCAGCAGGCGCACGGCGGCATCGATCGGGATGCGATGCTCCGGGGTTTGCAATTGAGCCCTGCTCAAGCCGACACCGGCCAACACATCGCGCGGATTGAATCCCAGGTACTGAGTGACCTCCAGGTAGTTGGTCAACACGGCGGCGCGGACAAGCTTGGGCATGCGTAATTTCTTCTTATTGGCCGATGGCAGATGGCAAGTGCGAGGCGACTATATCCAGCGTTTCGAGCGTTGAACAGTTGTCTGTTGGTCGATGAATGGCGTCGTCAGCAACGCTCGCTCATCCGGCCATTTCGCGTCATGCGTTGATTACAGTGAGCTCGCGGCGAGTCGTATGGATTCTAGACCAGCGGTCGGCCCTTGGCCTTGTCGGACAATTTGTCATCAAAAGAAAAGTGCCTGACGTCCAATGTAAAGCACCCCTGGCCGCCGCTCTTTAATGTCGACACAACAAAAAGAGTCTGGCGAAAGAGCCAGTCGAGTCATCGAGAAAGTGAAGGTGTTGACGTGGATAAACTGCAAACAGCCGCCACCGTGCTGATCGTCCCAGGCCTGCGCGAGCACGTTGCCGAACATTGGCAGACATTACTTGAAGCCAGGCTGGCCAAGGTCCGCAGCGTCCCACCGCTGGAAACCGACAAGCTCGACTGCAACGCCAGGGTCCGCGCCATCCAGCACCAGCTGGAACAGATCGACGGCCCGGTAATCCTCGTCGCCCACAGTGCCGGCGTGCTGATGGTCGCCCATTGGGCGGCGCAGCACAGCGCGCAGATCAAGGGCGCCCTGCTGGCCGCGCCGCCGGACCTCGACGCCGAATGGCCACCGGCCTATCCGTCTTCCACAACCCTTGCCAGCCACGGCTGGACACCACTGCCGCAAACAGCGCTGCCATTTCGCAGCATCGTCGCCGGCAGCCGCAACGATCACCTTGCCAGTTTTACTGCCGTGACCCGCATGGCCGAAAACTGGGGCGCCGAATTGCTCGATCTGGGCGATGTCGGCCATCTCAATCCGGCCGCAGGATTTGGCCATTGGCAGCAAGCCGAGGCACTCATCCTGCAGCTGGACAGCTAGTACAGGAGCCGGCCTGACAGCTCGTCAGCCGGTATTTGCCCTCACTCCTGAAACCGCAGCCCCGAAGAGGTCTGCGCGAGGGCGGCTGCGCTTAAAACAACTACAAAAAGGCGGAGAAACAACGCAATGCACAACAACAAAAGTCACGGGTTCACCACCTTCCACTACAGCCTGCTGGCCTCGGCCATCCTCGCGGCCACGGCGCCGATGGCCCATGGGGTCGAGATAGATACGGGCAACCCGGACTGGAACGTCCGCCTGGACAACACCGTCAAGTACAACTACGGCGTGCGCACCGAAAGTGCCGACACGCGCATGTTGGCGACGCCGAACAACAACGACGGCGACTACAACTTCCGCAAGGCCGGGACCAACATCACCAACCGCATCGACCTGTTGACCGAAATGGATGTGGTTTACAAGAACAACATGGGCTTTCGCGTCAGCGCCGCCAGTTGGTACGACAAGGCCTACGAGAACGCCGGCTCCAACTCCAACCCGTTCGTCAACGGCAACGATGCGCGCTCCGGGCTGGTGGCCAACGACCCACGCCTGGCCGGCGTCACCGGCGACAACGTTGGCAATGGCAGCCCGCACCTGAGCAACTATGCCCAGCGTTACTACACCGGTCCGTCCGGGGAAATCCTCGATGCTTTCGTGTTCTACAGCACCGAAGTCGGCGACGAGTCGATCCTCAGCCTCAAGGCCGGCCAGCACAACGTGTTCTGGGGCGAGACCATTCTCAACCCGGTGCACTCGATCAGCTACGGCCAGTCGGGCCTGGACCTGGCGAAGCTGGCGGCATCTCCTGGCACCGAGGCCAAGGAGCTGTTCGTCCCGCGTAACCAGCTGTCGATGACCTTCACCGTCAACCCGGAGCTGACCGTCGGCGCCCAGTACTTTCTCGACTGGAATGCTGCTCGCCTGCCTGAGGCCGGCACCTATTACGGCGGCTCCGACCTGGTCGGTTTCGGTGCGCAATCGTTCCTCCTTGGCAATACCAACGCTGTTGTGCCTGGCAGCCCTCTGGGTTGCGGCCTGGCACCGTGCAATGCACTGACCAACGTGCGTCGCGGGCATGACCTGACGCCGGACAAAAGCGGTGACTGGGGCGTCATGGCCAAGTGGTCGCCGGCGTGGCTGGACGGCACCCTTGGCGTCTACTACCGCGAAACCTCGGAAATCCTCCCGCAGGCGTACCTCGATGCGCGCGGCTTGACCTCGGCCAACCCCAACGGCACCCGTCCGGCCGGGCAAGTGCCGGCGGTGATCAACACCCTCAACTCCCTGAGCACCGCCACCTACCAGATGGCCTACGCGGACAACATCAAGATCGTCGGCCTGAGCCTGTCCAAGGAGATCGGCGGGGTCAGCGTCGGTTCCGATTTGAACGTGCGCCACAACATGCCGCTGGCGAGTATTCCGGCGATTGTCAGCACCAACAGCCCGCTGGGTCTGGGCCAGGGCCTAGGCCTGTTGCCAGCGCGCAGCGCGGCCTCCGGGGTGGTCTATGACACCCCGCAGAAGGGCGACAGCATGGCCGCCACCGGCGACACCCTGCACTGGACCCTCAACGGCCTGATGACCCTGGCCAAGACCCCGGTGTTCGACTCGGCGACCCTGCTCGGCGAGCTGTACTACAGCAACCTGCTCAAACTCGATAGCCATAACGAGGCGCTGTACAAGGGCAAGTCGACCTATCACGGGATCGACGCGCCGACCCGCGACAACTGGGGCGTGGCGGTCAACTTCACGCCGACCTGGTACCAGGTATTCCCCGGCGTCGACCTCAATGCGCCGATGTCGGTCAACGTCGGCCTCGACGGTGTGTCGCCGGTCTCCGGTGGCGGTGCCAAGGACACCGGCAACTACGCGGTCGGCGTCGGTGCGGTGGTTTACAACAAATACTTTGTCGACCTGAAGTACGTCGACTCTTTCGGCCAGACCGACAAGTGCAATGTCAGCGGAGTGAGTACCGGTGCGACCGGTGGTGACGGATCCACGCCAAATGCCTTCAGCGGCAACGAAAACTACGCCTGTTATGGCGGCGGCTATTCGTCCTTCTCCGGTGGCGGAGCCACGACCGAGGACCGTGGCGCGCTGTACCTGACGATGAAAACCACTTTCTGATTCAAACACTGATTTGCTCAACGCAAGCAGGAGAATAACCCCATGACTTTCATTAAAACCGTGTTGGCCGCATCCCTGGCCATGGTCCTCGCCGCCCAGGCGCAGGCCGCCGTTTCCCCCCAGGAAGCGGCCAAGCTGGGCAGCAGCCTGACCCAGGTCGGCGCCGAAAAAGCCGGCAACGCCGACGGCTCGATCCCTGCCTACAGCGGCGGCTTGACCACCCCGCCTGCCAGCTACAAGGCCGGCGACAGCATGCGTCCTGACCCGTTCGCCAACGAGAAGCCGCTGCTGGTAATCGACGGCAAGAACGTCGACCAATACAAGAACCTGCTCAGCGCCACCACCGTCGAACTGGCCAAGCGGTTCCCCAGCTTCCGGGTTGACGTCTACCCGACGCACCGCACCGTTTCCCTGCCGCAAGCCGTGCTCGATAACGGCGTGAAAAATGCCAGCGGCGCCAAGTCCCTGGAAGGTGGCCTGGCCATCGACAACGTGCTGCCGGGCGTGCCGTTTCCGATTCCGCAGTCGGGCAACGAAGCCATGTGGAACTTCCTGCTGCGCTACCAGGGCGTCAGCATCAATTCCAAGTACGACTCGTGGAACGTCGACTCGGCCGGCGTGGCGAGCCTGGCAACCACCGGGCAGGCCTTCATCTCTTACCCGATCTACGAGAACCTCACACAGCCGATCAGCAGCGCCGACGTCTACTACCAGATGAAACTGGCCTACACCGGTCCTGCACGTCGCGCCGGCGAGGCGATCATGCTCAAGGACGCGGCCAACCCGCTGCAGCAACCACGCCGCGCCTGGCAGTACCTGCCAGGTCAACGTCGAGTGAAACTGGCGCCGAGCCTGGCCTACGACACGCCAAACCCGGGTACCGCCGGTGCGGGTACCTACGATGACGTGTTCGTCTTCAACGGTGCGCTGGACCGCTACGACTGGAAGCTGGTGGGCAAGCAGGAAATGATCGTGCCCTACAACACCTACAAGCTGACCTACGTGCAGGATCCGAAGTCGATCACCACGCCTAACCACTTGGCTCCGGACTTCGTGCGCTGGGAAAAACACCGCGTGTGGGTCGTCGAAGGCACGCTTAAGGCGGGCGCTCGTCACATCTACCAGAAGCGTCGCTTCTACCTCGATGAAGACAGCTGGACCGCTCTGGCATCCGACCAGTACGACGCCCGTGGCCAACTCTACCGTGGTTCGTTCGCCTTCCTCAGCCAGAGCTACGACAAGCAGGTGCCGGATTCCACGCCGTTCATGATCTACGACCTGGTGGGGGGTTCCTACAACATCAACGGCGTCGTCGGCCCGTACGGCGGCATCAAGTACATCGACCCGCTCTCCAAGGCCCAATGGTCCTCGGAATCCCTGGCTGGCAGCGGCATTCGCTAAACCCACCGCAAAAAATCGTGGGCAGAAGAAACCCTGTAGGAGCGAGCCTGCTCGCGAAAAACGTCAACGATAACGCAGGCTGTCTGGATGCCCGCGTCATCGTTCACGACCATCGCGAGCAGGCTCGCTCCTACAGTGTGTTGAGAGGACGCGGTATGGGTTCGAACAAAAAATATCTGAATCTGGCACTCGGTGTCGTGCTCGGTCTGTCGCAAGGCATCAGCCTTGCGGCCGATTACGTCGACGTGCTGGACCTGCCCGCCCGGGTCAGTGCCCTGGCGAGCAACAGCCCGTTGTCCGGCATGACCCGCGCCGGTGAGCGCGTGGTGACCGTTGGCCAGCGTGGCCATATTCTGTTTTCCGACGACAACGGCCAGCACTGGCAACAGGCGAGTGTGCCGGTCAGTGCCGACCTTACGGCGGTGAATTTCCCGACCATCACCCAGGGCTGGGCGGTGGGCAATGACGGCGTGGTGCTGCACAGCAGCGACGCCGGCGCGACCTGGAGCAAGCAGCTTGACGGTCGGCAGATCGGCGCCTTGCTGGTCGAGCATTACGCGGCGTTGGCCAAGGCCGAGCCGGACAACGAACAGTGGGCGTTGCTGGCCGAAGAGGGCCAGCGCCTGGTGGAGCAGGGCGCCGACAAGCCGCTGCTGGATGTGTGGTTTGCCAATGAGCAGACCGGCTACGTGGTTGGCGTGTTCAACCTGATCCTGCGCACCGACGACGGCGGCCAGAGCTGGACGCCCATGCAGGACCGCACCGACAACCCCCAGGGCTTCCACCTCAACGCCATCGCCTCTACCGGTGACGCGCTGTACATCGCCGGCGAGCAGGGCCTGTTGCGCAAGTGGGACACCGCCAGCCAGCGGTTTGCCGCGCTGCAAACACCCTATCAGGGCAGCTTTTTCGGCGTGCTCGGCAAGCCCGGCGAAGTGCTGGTCTACGGCCTGCGCGGCAACGTCCTGCGCAGTACCGATGGCGGGCAGAGCTGGACTGCACTGGACAGTGGCCTGCACATCAGCCTCACCGCTGGCCTGATCGATGCCCAGGGCAATTACCGATTGTTCACCCAAGGCGGACAGATGCTGGTCAGCCAGGGCAGCGGCGCGCAACTTAAGCTAATGACGCAACCGGCACCGATTCCGGTGGCCGGCGCGACGCAATCCGCCACGGGCGCGCTTGTGGTCGCGGGCAGCCGTGGCGCGCGCACGTTGGCGATCGATCCAGCCCTCGAACCCTAAGAGCGAGAACCCAGACATGGGCACTATCAAACAAGACGCCATGCCGGTCATTCGCGACCTGCGTGACTTCGATCGTAACTCCGGCAACCGCCTGGAACGCCTGGTGTTCAACTACCGGCCGTTGTTCATGCTGCTGATGGCCGTGGCCACGGTGGTGTTCGCGTTCATGGCGGTGACCCGCCTGGAGCTGCGCCCCAGCTTCGAAAAAATGATCCCGCAGAGCCAGCCGTACATCCAGAATTTCCTGGAAAATCGCGCCTCCCTGCGCGGCCTGGGCAACTCGGTGCGGGTGGTGGTGGAGAACACCCAGGGCGATATTTTCGACCCCGGTTACCTCAACGTGCTCAAGCAGGTCAACGACCAGCTGTTCCTCACCGAAGGCGTCGACCGCGCCTGGATGAAGTCGCTGTGGAGCCCGGCGGTACGCTGGACCGAAGTCACCGAAGAGGGCTTCCAGGGTGGCCCGGTGATGCCCGACACCTACGAGGGCAAGCCGGAACAGATCGAACAACTGCGGCAGAACATTGCCCGCGCCGGCATCGTCGGCAGCCTGGTGGCCAGCGACTTCAAATCGAGCATGTTGATCATCCCGCTACTCGACAAGGCCGCCGCCGGTGGCCAGCCGATCAACTACCACGCCTTCTCGCGGATGCTTGAAGAAGAGCTACGGGACAAGATCGAATTCGCCGGCGACAGCGCCGCGCGCAAGGCCGGGGAGGAGGGCAAGGGGCCGTACAAGGTGCGGGTGATCGGTTTCGCCAAACTGATGGGCGACCTGATCGACGGGCTGATCCAGGTGATGATGTTCTTCGCCCTGGCGGTGGTCACTTCGCTGGTGATCATTTATGCCTACACCCGTTGCGTGCGCAGCACTTTGCTGGTGGTCGGCTGCTCGCTGATCGCGGTGGTCTGGCAGCTGGGCATCGTCGCCTGGCTCGGCTACGTGATCGACCCGTACTCGGTGCTGGTGCCGTTCCTGATCTTCGCCATCGGCGTGTCCCACGCCGCGCAGAAGATGAACGGCATCATGCAGGACATCGCCCGTGGCACCCACAAACTGATCGCCGCGCGCTACACCTTTCGCCGCCTGTTCATCGCCGGGGTCACCGCGCTGCTGGCCGACGCCGTGGGGTTCGCGGTGCTGATGCTGATCGATATCCCGGTGATCCAGGACCTGGCAATCAGCGCCAGCATCGGTGTCGCGGTGCTGATCTTCACCTCGCTGCTGCTGATGCCGGTGGCGCTGTCCTATGTCGGCGTCGGCGCCAAGGCTGCCGAGCGCGCGCTGAAAATCGACAGCCGCGCCGACCACCACAAGGGCTTCGGCAAACTCTGGGACCTGCTCGACCGCTTCACCACCCGCAAGTGGGCCACCGGTGCGGTGCTGGTCGGGCTGTTGATGGGCATCGGCGGCTTCATGGTCAGCCTGCACCTGAAGGTCGGCGACCTGGAAAGCGGTGCTCCCGAGTTGCGCGCCGACTCCCGCTATAACCGCGACAACGCCTACATCACCCAGCACTACGCGCTGTCCAGCGACCTGTTCGCGGTGATGATCAAGACCCCGCCGGAAGGCTGCCTCAACTACCAGACCCTGGTCCTCGCCGACCGCCTGGCCTGGGAACTGCAGCAGTATCCGGGGGTGCAGGCCAGTGCTTCGCTGGTTAACGCGGTACGGCAGATCACCGCCGGCACCTACGAAGGTAACCCCAAACTCAACAGCATCCAGCGCAACCAGGACGTGTTGAACTACGCCGCGCAGCAGGCCTCGGTCAACTCGCCGGAGCTGTTCAACAACAACTGCTCGCTGATGCCGGTGATCACCTTCCTCAAGGACCACAAGGCCGAAACCCTCGACGCCGTGGTCGCCATCGCCGACAAGTTCGCCAAGGAGAACAGCAGCCCGGACCGCCAGTTCCTGCTGGCCGCCGGCAGCGCCGGGATCGAAGCGGCGACCAACATCGTCGTGCGCGAGGCCAACCGCAGCATGCTGTTGTACGTGTATGCGGCGGTGACCCTGTTCTGCCTGATCACCTTCCGCAGCTGGCGCGCGACCCTGGTGGCGCTGCTGCCGCTGGTGCTGACCTCGATCCTCTGCGAAGCGCTGATGGTCGCCATGGGCATCGGCGTCAAAGTCGCCACATTGCCGGTGATCGCCCTGGGCGTCGGCATTGGCGTCGACTACGCGCTGTACCTGCTCAGCGTGCAACTGCACTTCCAGCGCCAGGGCCTGCCGTTGTCCGAGGCCTACCGCAATGCGGTGTCGTTCACCGGGCGGGTGGTCGGGCTGGTGGGCATCACCCTGGCCGCTGGCGTGGTGTGCTGGGTGTGGTCGCCGATCAAGTTCCAGGCCGACATGGGCATCCTGCTGACCTTCATGTTCCTGTGGAACATGCTCGGCGCGCTGATCCTGATTCCGGCGCTGTCGTACTTCCTGTTGCGCGAGCGCGTGCCTGCCGTGGCCCCCGTCACGCCCGCCGTCACCACCGAAACCACTGAACGTCCTGGCGTGCCCCATGCCATGACCACTTCCGAGTAAGCCAACAATGTCTGACTACAAAGCTCCCCTGCGCGACATGCGCTTCGTACTCAACGAGGTTTTCCAGGTGTCCCGGCTGTGGGCCGGTTTGCCCGGGCTGGCCGAGGTGATTGATGAAGAAACCGCTGCGGCGATTCTCGAAGAGGCCGGCAAGCTCAGTGCCGAAGTCATCGCCCCGCTGAACCGCGCCGGCGACGAACAGGGTTGCACCTGGAACAACGGCCAGGTGACCACCGCCGACGGTTACGTGGCGGCCTACCAGGCGTTCGCCGAGGGCGGCTGGGGCGGTGTCGGCGGTGATCCGCAATACGGCGGCATGGGCATGCCCAAGGCGATTTCGGCCCAGGTCGAAGAGATGGTCAATGGTGCGAGCCTGGCCTTCGGCCTGTTCCCGATGCTCACCGCCGGGGCCTGCCTGTCGCTCACTGCCCACGCCAGCGAAGCGCTGAAAGCCAAGTACCTGCCGAACATGTACGCCGGCACCTGGAGTGGTTCCATGTGCCTGACCGAGGCCCACGCCGGCACCGACCTGGGCATGATCCGCACGCGCGCCGAACCCCAGGCCGATGGCAGCTACAAGGTCAGCGGCAGCAAGATCTTCATCACCGGCGGCGAACACGACCTCAGCGAAAACATCATTCACCTGGTGCTGGCGCGCCTGCCGGATGCGCCGGCGGGGCCCAAGGGCATCTCGCTGTTCCTGGTGCCCAAGGTGCTGGTCAACGATGACGGCTCGCTGGGCGAACGCAACGCGCTATCCTGCGGCTCCCTCGAGCACAAGATGGGGATCAAGGCATCGCCCACCTGCGTGATGAACTTCGACGGCGCCACCGGCTGGATCGTCGACGCGCCGAACAAGGGCCTGGCGGCCATGTTCACCATGATGAACTACGAACGCCTGGGCGTCGGCATCCAGGGCCTGGCCCAGGGCGAGCGCTCCTATCAGAGTGCCGTCGAATACGCTCGCGAGCGCCTGCAAAGCCGTGCACCGACCGGCGCGCAGAACAAGGACAAGGCGGCCGACCCGATCATCGTCCACCCGGATGTGCGGCGCATGTTGCTGACCATGAAGGCCTTGAACGAAGGCGGTCGCGCGTTCTCCAGCTATGTCGCCCTGCAACTGGACATCGCCAAATTCAGCGAGGAGGTCGATATCCGCAGTCGCGCTCAGGATCTGGTGGCGCTGCTGACTCCGGTGGCCAAGGCATTTCTCACCGACATGGGCCTGGAAACCACCCTGCACGGGCAGATGATTTTCGGCGGCCACGGCTACATCCGCGAGTGGGGTCAGGAGCAACTGGTGCGTGATGTGCGCATCACCCAGATCTACGAGGGCACCAACGGCATCCAGTCGCTGGATCTGGTCGGGCGCAAAATCGTCGGCAGCGGCGGGGTGCTCTATCGCCGTTTCGCTGCGGAAATTCGCCACTTCAGCGCCACCGCCTGCGCCGACCTCAAGGAATTTACCCAGCCGTTGAATGCCGCGGTCGATACCCTCGACGAACTGACCGACTGGCTGCTGGACCGGGCGCAAAACGACCCGAACGAAATCGGCGCGGCCTCGGTCGAGTACCTGCAGGTCTTCGGCTACACCGCCTATGCCTACATGTGGGCGCGCATGGCCAAGGCGGCCCTGGGTGGCCCGATCGAGGACGATTTCTACAGCGCCAAACTGGCCACTGCGCGCTTCTATTTCGCCCGTCTGCTGCCGCGCATCCATTCGTTGAGTGCCTCGGCCAAGGCCGGCAGCCAGTGCCTGTTCGGTCTGGACGCAGCGCAGTTTTGAGTGCCAGGACAAGGAACCCCCGCATGATCACCACCAAAATCATTCCGCCGGCCGAGGGCGCCTACGCCTACCCGTTGCTGATCAAGCAATTGCTGCTGTCCGGCGTGCGCTACGAGCCGGGCCGCGAGATCGTCTACGCCGACAAACTGCGCTACAGCTACCAGACCCTCAACCAGCGCATCCGCAAACTGGCCAACGCCCTGACCGCCGCCGGGGTCAAGGCCGGCGACACCGTGGCCATGCTCGACTGGGACAGCCATCGTTATCTGGAGTGCTTCTTCGCCGTGCCGATGATCGGCGCGGTGCTGCACACGGTGAACATTCGCCTGTCAGCGGAGCAGGTGCTCTACACCATGAACCACGCCGAGGACGACCTGGTGCTGGTGCATGATGACTTCCTGCCGCTGATGGAGCAGATCCAGGACCGCCTGACCACGGTCAAAGGCTTCGTGCAACTGAGCGACGACCCGCAGCCGACCCGCACGGCGCTGCCGGTGCTCGGTGAGTACGAGCAACGGCTGGACGCCGCGGTCGACCAGTACGACTTCCCCGACTTCGACGAAAATTCGGTGGCGACTCTGTTCTACACCACCGGCACTACTGGCGACCCGAAGGGCGTGTACTTCAGCCATCGGCAACTGGTGCTGCACACCCTGAACGCCGTCGGCACCCTGGGTGCCTATCAGGGCCAGCCGCTGCTGCGCTCCGACGACGTGTACATGCCGATCACCCCGATGTTCCATGTGCACGCCTGGGGCGTGCCCTACGTCGCCACGCTGATGGGGCTGAAACAGGTCTATCCGGGCCGCTACGAACCCAACCGCCTGGTGCAGTTGTACCGCGAGGAAAAGGTCAGCTTCTCCCACTGCGTGCCGACCATCCTGCAGATGATCCTGCACTGCGACGAGGGCAAGCAGGCCCGTTTCGACGGCTGGAAAATGCTCCTCGGCGGCAGCGCCTTGCCCTTGGGCATCGCCAGCGAAGCCAGCGCCAAGGGCATACGGGTGCACGCCGGCTACGGCATGTCGGAGACCTGTCCGCTGCTGTGCCTGACCCACCTGCGCGACGCCGACCGGGCGTTGTCCATGGAGGAGCAACTGCCGACGCGGATCAAGACCGGCACCACGGTGCCCATGGTCGACCTGAAAATCATCGACGCCAATGGCAACGATGTGGTCCACGACGGTGAGTCACTCGGAGAAATCGTCGTCCGTGCCCCCTGGTTGACCCAGGGCTATTTGAAGGCGCCGGACAAGGGCGCCGAACTCTGGCAGGGCGGCTGGCTGCACACCGGCGACATGGCCTCGATCGATGCCTTGGGCGGGGTGGAAATCAAGGACCGGATCAAGGACGTGATCAAGACCGGCGGCGAATGGATCAGCTCCCTGGAACTGGAAAGCCTGATCAGCGAGCACGCAGCGGTGCTGTCGGTGGCGGTGGTGGGGATTGCCGACGATCAGTGGGGCGAACGGCCGATGGCCATGGTGGTGTGTGAACCCGGCCAGTACCTCGACCGCAAGATCCTCGAAACCCACTTGCAGGGCTTCGTCGAATGCGGGCGAATCAACAAGTGGGCGATTCCCAAGCAGTTCAAGTTCGTTGCCGAGATCCCCAAGACCAGTGTTGGCAAGATCAACAAAAAGTTGATTCGCGAAAGCGTGCTGGATTGACAGACCGTGTGGCGAGGTCATCCTCGCCACACGCCAGGTTTAAAAAACTACCCCCAGTTTGCCGCCAATTTCATCACGCACCTGTTTGTCGTAGTCGCTGTGAGTGAACTGCCCGTCAAGGTCATAGTTGAAGCGGTTGTAATACACCATGGCAATGATCGGCAGGTCGCCCTGTTGATTGAACAGCAGGCTGAGTTCGATGTAAGGGTCGGTACTGTCTTTCAAATCCTCTCGTTCATTGTCGACGCCATGGATATTCAGTTGCGCATCACCCTGGATCGACTGGCGAACACCGACTTCCACCCGAAAGGTCGCATCGCTGAACAGGTGGTTGTAACCCGCCGCCGCTTTAACGAAGGGCGTCCGACTGGTGAGATCAACGTCGTATTTGTTATAGCCCGGATCGAAGCGGTTCCACTTGTAACCCGCCCCCAGCAAACCATCGACAAAGTTGCTTGAATCCAGCGCCATTCGCCAGCCCACATCGAGGTCGACCTGACTGTCCTCAACCTTCTGTCCCTGCTTTTCCGAGTACTGCCCGGTGATCTCGGCCAGATAAAACAGCCCGTCGTGGGCGGTCATCTTGTTGCCGTAATTCAGAAATAACCCGCCTTCTGGCATGCGCTCGGTTTGCGTGCTGCGTTGCCCTTTGAACTCGAGTTCGCTGTAGCTGCCCAAGACGCCAAAGGACACTATCGGGTCTGCAGAAACTGCAGCATGGGAAGTTGCCGGTGCACTGACAACACTACAAGTGCAGACAACAACAATGGGAATGGCCTTGTTCACAAGAACACCATTGATGTGCCGCGGGTCCGAGATGGATTCGCTCTTAAGTCGAATGTAGTTGGTTTCTGTAAGTTGTTTATTCAGGGTAAGTAAATGGCGACGAACGGTGATGGTGTTCTGGATCCAAGTTGGGCGGGGTGCCTGTTTTTGTTGGGTATGGGGCGTTTATTTATTTTTTTGTGGGTTGGGTTAGTTGAGGTGGTACTGGGGAGGGGGCGGTTTTTTATTGACGCCAAAATGGGAAAGCATCTTGTTTTATGTAACGTGGGTGAGCGTAAGCGCTCAGCGACCAGCCCCTATGTCTCAAGCTAGGGCTTTCGTCAGTCCGATCCTTAGCCAACGGGAGGGGATTGCAGAGTTATTTCAGTATTCCAGATTTTCTGAGAAAAAATAGTGTAAACATTGCAGTGACTAGCGTGATCCCTGCCCATTGGAGGATGACTAGTTTTCGTTTGAGGTGCGCAGGGAAACTCCTTATGTCATCTGCATTAATGCCGCCATGCTTCATATGAAAGTTTGGAAATGTAATTACCCCTGAGATGCTGACGACTAGGATGAGTTTCCCCCATGGACCGGTTTGATCGTAAAAAGAAAATGTCGTGATCAGAGGGCTGTTCTTCAAATGCCTGAGCATTTCGTCCATCTTTGTATATGCCATATGTAAATTAACGCCCATCCAGATGAAAATGCCTCCGAAGTCCAGTAGTCCGGCGGTGAGAAATATTTTGTCGGCAAGGCTTATGCTCATCTGAATATCTCGCGAATTACCATAAATGCCGCAAGCCAGCTTGCTTGTGAACTTCTGAGTCGATCCGAAATGGGTTTTTAGATTTCGAATGCTTCTATAATTTCTGCTAAAACCACAAAAATCGACGTGGAGGTCAGTAATACAATTACGCTCCAGTGTAGCGCTACAAGTTTTTTCGTCATCGACTGCGGAAGTTTTGATAGATCTTCGGTGCTGAGACTACCTTGCTTGAGAAAAAAACCAGGGAAGGTAACGATCCCGGAAACTCCCCCAATCAATAGCAATTTCCCCCACGGGCCGGAATAGTTGAGAAACGCACGCTCCTTGATTGCAGAGCTGTTTTTCAGAAGCTCCAGAATTAGTTCCATTTTTGTGTAGGCCATATGCAGTGCGACAGCTATCCAAATCCAAATGCCAAGGACACCCAGACCACAAAGCAGGCTGATGATGGTCATGGAGGTTGTCATTTTGTACGCTCATAGAGGTTGGCGCCCTACAGTACACAGCAGAGCGGATTGGTTTCTAGAAGGTATGCAGTTATTTCAATATCCCTGATTTCCTGAGAAAAACTAGTACGAACATACCAATTAGTAGTGTGATACACACCCAGTGGATGAAGACTAGTTTTCGTTTCAGTTTCACAGGGAAGTTTCTTATGTCATCAGCGTTGACGGTGCCGTGCTTAATGTACAGATTTGGGAATGTGAGAACTCCAGAGATGCCACCAACCAGCAGAAACTTTCCCCAAGGCCCTCTTTCATTTAGTGGAGTCAATGTTTTGCTCAGTGAGCAGTTTTTCAGGTGGTCCAGCATATCCTCCATTTTGGTGTATGCCAGGTGTAGGCTAATACCTATCATTATGAAAATTCCTCCGAAGTCCAGTAGTCCTAAGGTGACGAATATTTTGTCGGCTGTGCTTATGGCCATGTTTTAACCTTGTAGAGTGTGAAGTGTTTCTCCATTGAGTCCGCGAAAGTGTTGAAGGAATTGGAGGGTTTGTGTAATTTCTGCGGTAAGAGTCAGAGGGTATGTGTGGCTGTTTTTTTCTGGTTGGCTGTCAGAGTTCATAGACTTCTATTATTTCTGCTAAAACTACGAAGGTTGTCAAAGAGGTTAAAAGAGTTAAAGCGCTCCAGTGCAATGCGACGAGTTTTTTCTTTATAGGACGTGGAAGGCGCTCTAAATCTTCGGTACGGATACCTCCGCGCTTAAGGTAAAAGCCCGGGAAGGTCACGATTCCTGAAACTCCTCCGATCAGCAGCAATCTTCCCCATGGGCCGCCGGAGTTGAGAAATGCTCGGTCCCTGATTGCTGAACTATCACTCAGAAGCTCCAGCAACAAGTCCATCTTGGTGTAAGCCATGCGCAGCGCCACTGCAATCCAAATCCACATTCCAAGAATAGCTAGCCCGCAGAGCAAACTGACAACAGTCATGGCGGTGGTCATATGATATGCTCATGGATTAGTTCGATCATGTATTTTCATTAGTTTCACTGAGAGTCTCCCTGCAATACTAAGTTATTTTCTGCAAAGGGTTAGGTCGTTAATAGGAAATGGCAAGCATCCAGGCTGCACTTACCATTAGCATCGTTATTTCGATCTTAAGCAGGCGTTTCAAGTGAGGGGGGAAGTTGGATACATCATCGCGGTCAAAATCCCCTAGGCGAATATAAGACTTCGGAAACATAATCATTCCTGCGATTTTATTGATCAGAAGCATGCCTCCGAACCAGCCTTGTTTTCGTAGAGTCTTCCCCCAGATGTAAATGTAGCGGCTGTTGGGGAGGGCGTTCATCATGGCGTCGAGGTGGCGGCGGATCAGGTATAAATTGAATAAGATTTTCATGGAGAACAATATAAAAGGTCCGGCCAATAACCAAAAGTTGCACCATGACGCACAAAAAATCTCCTCGTTCAAGGCCTTGTTAGCTCGTACAGCGTTGCACCGAATTTTTCACCGCCTTCTGCAACTTCCGTTGTACCCAACCAAGCGCCAACGCCTACGAGGCTTGCAACGCAAACAACGCCTCCTACTCCAGTTGAAATTCCAAGTGCAAGGCAGATCGGACCGCTGGCACGAAGTCCCAGCTCTCCACCAACCCATCCCCCAAATGTTGACCCAAGAAACTTCCCCCCCTGTTCAAATGCAACCCTCTCACAAGCCGTCCCGGAGTCTGCCCTACACACCTCCAACACCGCCAGCCCTGAAGAAATCCCTCCAATACCAATGCCGATGACACCCCCGGTCTTCATGTATTGAACAGCACGGCTGGTCGAACTCACATGAGTCGCATATCCCGGTATCTGCCCCGGGCCACCGGCTTTATCCCAGTGATGCACCAGGCTACGACTGGAAATGCCAAGAGCGGTCTTCAACTTTGGGTGATCGCCCAAGGTTGTCTGGCCGCGCAGGCGTGTGGAGTTCAACAGATGAGCATCCAGTTGGGTCATCAGACGCTTGCGTTCGTCGAAGAACGATTGCGACCTCAGGTGTCCATGCCGACGATAGGACTCCTGGTGCAGGAGCTCCATGTCCTGGAGGGTGTTGCGCATTTTGGTCAGGTGTTTTTCCATCACCACTGCACTGACACCGAGCCAGGTTGAGGTCTCACCGGTGTAGCTGACGATTTCGGCCGCGTGGCGAAACATGAAATTGGCATCTTCGGCACTCAGCGGCGCAAGCGCGTCATGGGTCTCAGCCGCCGCCTGCATCAATACTGCCTCTTCCCGACTGCACTGAAAGTTCCGCGGATCACTCAGCACAATCATCGACCCCGCCTTCACCTCTCCACGATGAGGATTGAGCGCCTGGAATTTGCGCATCACCACCGGGTCGCGGGTGGGGAAGAGGGTGGCTTCGAGGGCTTCGCGGGTGGTGCTTTTGGGCACGATGTAGAAGCCGGGTTCGGCGCCGGCGAATCCGCTGATGGGCGCGGCGGCGGGTTGGCTCGACAGGGTGAAGCTGGACGGCTGCGGCGTCGGTCGCGGAGCGGATGTCGGGGTGGCTTCGGCGGTGCGGCGCATCGGTTGCGCGGCTGAGGGTTGTTTGACGTATCGCGCGGTGTAGACCGAGGGCGTCAGCGTGGCTTTGCAGGGGCAATTGCTGCGGCTGTCGAGGGTGCCGGCCATCAGCCTGCCGTGGCTCTCCATGTGGGAAATACCGCCGACGATGCGGTAGGTTTTGCCGTTTATCCCGCAGGTCACCCGATCGCCTTCGCAGGCATGCAGCAAGCCGTACAGGTTGATTCGCGGATCACCGTCCAGTACTTCGCCGCCGCAACTGGTTTTATCGCCCAGGCCAATGAAAAATCCTTCACTCATGGATGTTGCTCCCTGTTAAGTGACCGAGTTCAAATTGATTGCGGTCGTGCTTCAAGTTCTATGCAACAGGCATCGATCGACCATTGGCTAGTTCTTGTAGCTACAGGTCGTTGCTGTCGCGGCGTCGGCAAGCAGGGCGCTAACATGGCGATGAATGTATTCGAAGTAAATAGGACGTTTCCGAGACTAATGTAGTCCGCAGGAAATAACTTGCGTAGTGGTGCCTCGGCAATACTTGATTGCGATCTGTCAGTGAAACTATGAGTTATCTGTAAGTTAAATGACGTAATTACTAATCAGAGAGAAAATTCCCACATCAACTATCCGCCGCAAACAAACTACTGATCAAATTGAATGCATTAACTTTCACCGCACTCTCCAACCCCATCCACGCCAACCCGGTGGTCGCCCGATAGTCCCCCAACTCCAGTGGCCGCGAGATGACGTTGGCGGGGAGGGCGCGGCCGGCGTTGGCGGGGAGCAGGCCGACGCCGAGTCCGGCGGAGACCAGGGCGAGCATGGTGGTGAATTCGCCGAGTTCGGCGCCGATTTGCAGTTGTGTGCCCTGGGCGGCCAGGGCCTGCATCAGGCCGTCGTGGAAGCCGGGGGCGTAGCGGCGGGCGAGGATCAGTAGCGGGATGTCGGCCAGATCGCTCGGATGCAGGGTTTCACGGGTGGCCAGGGGATGATCGCTGGGGAAGGCGACGAGGAAGGTTTCCCGCAGGACTTCCAGGGTCTGAATGCCGGGGATCACGGCGGGCAGGCGCATCAGGCCGAAGTCCAGTTGGCCGCTTTTCAACGCTGCCGCTTGCTCGGGGCCGGACATGTCCTTGAGTTGCAGTTCGATGCGTGGAAAGCGCTCATGCAGGGTGCGGATCAGGGTCGGCAGCAGTTGCGGCAGGACTGAGGAGACGAAGCCCAGGCGCACCCGACCGATTTCGCCGCGCCCCGACGCCCGGGCGATATCTGCTGCGTGAGCCGCTTGATGCAAAGTCGCCTGGGCTTCGGGGAGGAAGATCGCGCCGACCTCGGTTAGCGCCACCGAGTGCCGATTGCGCTCGAACAGGCTGACGCCCAGTTCCTCCTCCAGCAGCTTGATCTGCATGCTCAGGGCCGGCTGCACGATGGACAGGCGGCGCGCGGCGCGACCGAAATGCAACTCTTCGGCGAGGGTCACGAAGGAGCGCAGGTGTTTGATTTCCATGGGGCGGCACCGGGTCGGCAAGGGCTAAAAAACGGTGATCATAGATTTTGATCAGCAGATCAGCAATGACGATTGGACGCTGCGCAGCCGCTGCGGTGAACTGGCGCACAAGGCCGCTAAATGTTCAAAGGCCATTTGTGGAGAGCAGTATGTCATTCGATAACAATAGCTTCCGCCTCGACGGACGCAGGGCATTGATCACCGGTTCCGCCAAGGGCATTGGCCTGGAACTGGCCCGAGGGCTGGCGGCAGCGGGCGCCACGGTGGTGATCAATGATCGCAATCCTGAAAAAGCCGCGCACATCGCCAGCCAGTTAAGGGATGAAGGACTGAGTGCCGAGTCGGCGGCCTTCGATGTCACTGATCGCCATGCCTTGGGCGAGGCAATCGAACAGATCGAACGCCGCAGTGGTGCCATCGACATCCTCATCAACAACGCCGGGATCCAGCGCCGCGCGCCGCTGGAAGACTTTGACGCCAATGACTGGCACGAGCTGATGCGGGTCAACCTCGACGGGGTGTTCCATGTGTCCCAGGCGGTGGCCCGGCACATGATCGGTCGCGGTCGCGGCAAGATCATCAACATCTGCTCGGTGCAGAGCGAGCTGGCGCGGCCGACCATCGCGCCCTACGCCGCGTCCAAGGGCGCGGTGAAGATGCTGACCAAGGGCATGTGCGCCGAATGGGCGCGCCACGGCATTCAGGCCAACGGTCTGGCGCCGGGCTACTTCGCCACCGAGATGAATCGCGCGCTGGTGGCCGACCAGAATTTCTCCGACTGGCTATGCAAACGCACGCCAGCCGGGCGCTGGGGACGGGTCGAGGAGTTGTGCGGTGCTGCGGTGTTTCTCGCCTCACCTGCGTCGGACTTCATCAATGGCCAGACCCTGTTCGTCGACGGAGGCCTGACCAGCGTGGTTTGACCGAACACCGGTAGTCAAAACAAAAACAACAGGGGACACCCATGAGCACACTCAAGCAGCAAGCACTGCCGCTGGCTGACGACAGCCGTCCACGCAGTACGGTCAAGGGCTTCGCCAGCAAGCGCTGGTGGTACCTGATACCGCTGATTTTCATCACTTACAGCCTGGCCTATCTGGACCGCGCCAACTACGGTTTCGCCAGTGCCGCCGGGATCGAGCAGGACCTGGGCATCACCAAGAGCACCTCGTCGCTGATCGGCGCCTTGTTCTTCCTCGGCTACTTTTTCTTCCAGGTGCCGGGGGCGATCTACGCGCAGAAATACAGCGTGCGCAAGCTGGTGTTCTGCAGCCTGATCCTCTGGGGCATCTGCGCCATGGCCACCGGGCTGGTGACCAATATACCGATGCTGATGGTGATCCGCGTGTCGCTGGGCATTGTCGAAGCCGCGGTGATGCCGGCCATGCTGATCTTCATCAGTAACTGGTTCACCCGCAAGGAACGCTCGCGGGCCAACACCTTCCTGGTGCTCGGCAACCCGGTGACGGTGCTGTGGATGTCGGTGCTTTCGGGCTACCTGATCCAGGCCTGGGGCTGGCGCGAAATGTTTGTCATCGAGGGCGCGCCGGCGGTGCTCTGGGCGTTTGTCTGGTGGCGCATAGCGCGGGACAAACCGGAGCAGGTCGACTGGCTGACCCGCCAGGAAAAAGACCAGTTGGCCGAGACTCTGGCGCAAGAGCAGAAGGGCATGCAGGTGGTGCGCAATTATCGCCAGGCCTTTACCCGCCCTGTGGTGTTGCAACTGTGCGCCGTGCATGCGCTGTGGAGCATCGGTGTCTATGGTTTCATCATGTGGTTGCCGACCATCATCAAGCAGGCGGCTGCCGCCGATATCGTCACTGTCGGCTGGTTGAGCGCCGTGCCTTACGTGGCTGCGGTCGCCGCCATGCTCGCGGTGTCCTGGGCGTCGGATAAAACCCAGCAGCGTAAACACTTTGTCTGGCCGCTGCTGGCCCTGGGGGCGCTGGCGTTTTTCTGCTCTTACCTGCTGGGTTCCAGTCACTTCTGGCTGTCGTTTGCCTTGCTGACCATCGCCGGTGCCGCGTTGTACGCACCCTATGGGCCGTTCTTTGCGCTGATTCCCGAGCTGCTGCCGGCCAATGTGTTCGGCGGCGCGATTGGCCTGATCAATGCCTGCGGTGCACTGGGCGCCTTCATCGGCTCGTGGATTGTCGGCTACCTGATCGGCCTGACCGGCAACCCCGGCGGCGCCTATATCTTCATGACCGCCGGTGTGCTGTCGTCGGCGCTGCTGATGGCCTGGGTCAAGGTCCGCCGCTAAATACCCAACGGGCACTCCCTGGAGTGCCCGTTGTGTTATTGCCCTTCGGTGTTTACGCGCTGGCAGGTGCCAGGCGCCCGAGGCGCAGCCAGCCGATGATCACCGCGGCAATCAGCAGGAAGCCCAGGTAGCCGAATTGGATGAACGTGGTGGTGCTGAGTGCTTCGCTGGCCAGCTCCTACGGGCACAACACAGCATTGCAGGAGCGAGCCTGCTCGCGATGAATACCCAGGCACCTGTTCATGGCCGTCAAGCTGTCAGAAACGCTCATCCAACAGTGCCGGAAGGGTGATCTCCCTGACGTAGCTGGCCGCGGACAGGCTCAGTACCGTGCGCACCACCTGCACCACATCGTGCAGCGGAATCAGTTGGCCGTCGCCGCGCTGCTCGGCGATTTCACGTGGAGTACTCAGCGGGTCTTCGGTGTTGAGGTAGCCGAGGTTCAGGCACGTCACCGCCAGGCGCTGCTGCCGGTAGCCTTCGCGCAAGGCGTCGGCCATGCCGTGCAGGGCGAACTTGGAGGCGCCGAAGGCCACTTCCGGTCGACCGCTTTGCGCCAGGCCGGAGGTCGAGCCGGTGAGGATGATTCGCGGGTTGGCGCTGCGCAGCAGTGTCGGCAGCAGGCGTTTGATCAGCAGCAGCGGGGCGGTGATGTTGCAGTTGACGATGGCTTGCAACTGGTCGTCCTGGTCGGCGAGGAAGTTGTAGGCCGGATCGAAGGCGCGTTCTTCCCAGATGCCGAGGTTGTAGATCAGGGTGTCCAGGCCTTCATCTGCCACGGCTTGTTCGATGATCTGCGCGGCGGCGGCCGGTTCGCTGAGATCGGCGGCTACCCAGCGCAGTTCGACCCCCGGGCGCGGGTGCAGGTTTTGCGGGCAGCCGCGTGACACGCCGATCAGGCTGTCACCGGCTTCACCCAGGCCCTCGATCAAAGCCCTGCCCAGGCCCTGGCTGGCACCGACCACCATGGTTTTCATTGTTTGTCTCCTTGACTGAATGAACATGCAGCGCGGATGCAAACAGAGCGGGTGAGGGATGGCAATGGGGAGGTGTTTCTGGATGTGTACCTATTGTCCAGTAAATACCGATCCCTGTAGGAGCGAGCTGGCTCCGGGCGGCGGCCCGACAAGCCAGCTCCTACAAGGGGTACACCGCAGGCCGGCTACGCCGGACTTCTCCCCGGCATTTCAATCCCATGCTGACGCACCCTGCGGTACAGGGTGGCGCGCGAGATGCCGAGGGCCTGGGCGGTGGCGCTGGGTTTCCAGCGGTGGCGGATCAGCGCATCGATCAGGGTCTGGCGTTCCGGGCTGCTGCCTTGCTCCGCAATGTCGTCGGCCGGTGGGGCGAGCAGGCCGGGGCTGCGCAAGGCTTCTGGCAAATCAGCCAATTGAATCACCGGGCCTTCGCACACCGCGCAGGCGTAGCGCAGGACATGGCGCAGTTGCCGCACATTGCCCGGCCAGCGATAACCGAGCAGGCATTCCAGGGCGGCGTCGCCCAGTTGCAGCGGCGCTGTGCTGTGTGCCGATTCTTCTTCGACGATGCGGTTGATCAACGCCAGTCGGTCGCTGCGTTCGCGCAGCGGTGGTAAGGGGAAGCGCGCACCAGCGAGGCGAAAGTACAGGTCCTCGCGAAATGCTCCGGCGCTGACCAAGGTTTCCAGGTCGCGGTGGCTGGCGCAGATCACCTGGATGTCCACTGCCTTGCGCCGCGATCCACCCAGCGGCGCCACTTCACCTTCGGCCAGCACCCGCAGCAGCCGTGTTTGCAAACTCAGCGGCATGTCACCAATTTCATCGAGGAACAGCGTGCCGCCATCGGCCTGTTGCAGCAGGCCTTGCATGCCTTTGCTGGCGGCGCCGGTAAAGGCCCCGGCGACGTAGCCGAACAGTTCGCTCTCGATCAGGCCTTCCGGAATCGCCGCGCAGTTGATCGCCACAAAGGGCTGCTCGCGGCGTTGGCTGGCCTGGTGCAACTGACGGGCGAAGACTTCCTTGCCACTGCCGGTTTCGCCCTGGATCAGTACCGGCAGGTTGCGGTCCTTGACCCGCACCGCCAGGCGCAGACTTTCTGCCAAACGTGGGTCAAGTTCGGCAGGGGACAGCGCCAGGCGCGGGCGATTGCGCGGCAGGCGACGCGGCGCGCTGAGGCGTCCGTGCAGGACCTGGCCGAGGCCCGGGCTGGGCAACAGGCACAGGGCTTCGTCGCGGGCGGCGTGCAGGCGCTGCTGATCGAAGACCTGGCTGATGTGTTCGGGCAAGCGGCCAAAACCCTGCAGCAGCAGATGCCGCGCCGCCGGGTTGAGGGCCTGCAGGCGGCCGTCGTCATCCCAGGCCAGCAGATAGTCCGGCTGGCTGTCGACATAGCCCGGGCTGCTGTGGGCTCGGAGGATCCAGTACCCCTCGGCGCTGTTCATGAAAAACGCCTGTTCGATCTGCCGTGCGCTCTGCACCACCATTTGCCGGATCAGGTGCTGTGAACGGCGTTCATCGGGCGAACGCACCGCCGACACATCGAGCACCCCGAGCAGTTCGCCACGGGGATCGAACACCGGCGCGGCGGAGCAGGTCAGGCCGATAAAGGCGGCGCGAAAGTGATCGCGCTTGTGCACCGTCACCGGCGCCCGGGCGCTCAGCACCGCCGCCACCCCGCAGGTGCCTTCCTCGCCCTCGGACCAGCAGGTGCCGAGGTACAGGCCGGCCTTCTGGCAATCGTTGCGAATGGTGCTTTCGACCCGGTAATCGATGGTCTGGCCCTGGGCATCGGTGAGCAGCACGCAGTAGTCGGCATCGCGCACGCGGCCGTGCAGACGCGCGACTTCTTCGCTGGCGATGCGCAAAAACAGTTCCGAGCGTTCGCGGCATTCCTGCAGCACGTGCTGGGAGAGGATGCGCGGCCCTTGCAGCGAACCGGGGTCCAGATGGTGTTGCTCCATGGAGCGGCGCCAGGAATCGAGTATCAGGTCGGGCACCGGCAGTTGTGGCAGGTGGTCGGCGTTCTTCAGGACACGGCTGACGCAATCCACGTGCGCCCTTGAGTGTGCGGAAAGCATTAAGGCCTCCGAGTGCAGCTTCTTGTCGTTGTGCGGTCATTAAGCGCCGTTCCCCGGCCGCCGACAAGCGCCAGGCGGCGTACGGCGGCGCGTGAGACGCGACGTCTCAAGGTCGCGCCGACCCACCGTGCAGCCTGACATCCGACGTCTCAGTCGCGGCCGTCGCGGGCATCTGTTGCGCACGACGAAAGCGCTCTAAAACAGGCTTTTCCAGTGGGTTTTTGCGAACTGGCACCGGCCTTGCTCAAGCCACGGCAAGACCAATAATAATTCGAGGTGCCTGTATGTCCTGTCCCTGTGAGTGGCTGCCCGTTGCCCGGCGGAGCGCCCCATGAAGCACGCACCGCTGACCGTCGGCATCATTGCCAACCCGGCATCGGGCCGAGATGTACGGCGCCTGACCGCCAACGCCGGATTGTTCTCCAGCACCGACAAGGTCTCGGTGATCCAGCGCCTGCTCGCTGCCTTTGGCGCCACCGGGATCGAGCGGGTGCTGCTGCCCACCGACATGATTGGCATGGCGGCGGCGATCCTTAAGAACAGCCACAGTCGCCAGGCCCGCGACAGTCACTGGCCGGCCCTGGAGTTCCTCGATTTCACCCTGCGCCAGAACGTCAGCGATACCCGTCAGGCCGCGCGCTTGATGGCCGAACGCGAGGTGGCGCTGATCGCGGTGCTTGGCGGCGACGGCACTCATAAGGCGGTGGCCGCGGAAGTCGGCGATATCCCGCTGCTGACCCTGTCCACCGGCACCAACAATGCCTTCCCGGAACTGCGCGAAGCCACCAGTGCCGGCCTCGCGGGCGGGTTGTACGCCAGCGGGCGGATTCCACCGGAGATTGCGCTGCGGCGCAACAAGCGCCTGCTGGTGCGCGAGGCCCGCCGTGGCCTGTGTGAACTGGCGCTGGTGGACGTCGCAGTGTCGTCGCTGGCCTTTGTCGGCGCGCGGGCGATCAGTCGCGCGGCGGACCTGGCGGAAGTCTTCGTGACCTTCGCCGAGCCGCAGTCGATTGGGCTCTCGGCACTTTGCGGGCTCTGGCTGCCGGTGCCGCGCCAGGCACCGCACGGGGCCTGGATGCGCCTCGATCCTCAGTCGCCCGAAGCCTTGCTGGTGCCGCTGGCCCCCGGCTTGCTGCAAGGCTGCGGGGTGGCGGCGGCTGGTCGCCTGGAGCCCGGCGTCGCCCATGGTCTGGCGCTGGCCAGCGGCACCCTGGCCCTGGATGGCGAGCGGGAAATCGAATTCAACGTGCATGACCGCCCCACGGTCACCCTCGATGCCGGCGGCCCGCTGAGCATTGATGTCGAGGCGACCCTGGCCTGTGCCGCGCAGCAACGCCTCCTGGCCATCGGCCGCGAGCATCCGCAACACCTCATGAACCTTCAGTCCCAAGACACTCCTGGAGAATAAAAATGTCGACACCGCTGACTGCTGAGCAATTGCTGCATGCCTATCAGGTGATGCGCACCATTCGCGCCTTTGAAGAGCGCCTGCACGTGGAGTTCGCCACCGGCGAGATTCCCGGATTCGTCCACTTGTATGCCGGCGAAGAGGCGTCGGCCGCCGGGGTCATGGCGCACCTGCGCGATGACGATTGTATCGCCTCCAACCACCGTGGCCACGGCCATTGCATCGCCAAGGGCGTGGATGTGTTCGGCATGATGGCCGAGATCTACGGAAAGAAAACCGGGGTCTGCCAGGGCAAGGGCGGCTCCATGCACATCGCCGATTTCGAGAAGGGCATGCTCGGCGCCAACGGCATCGTCGGCGCCGGTGCGCCGCTGGTGGTGGGCGCGGCGCTGGCAGCCCGGCTCAAGGGCACCGACGCGGTGGCGGTGGTGTTCTTCGGTGACGGCGGCTCCAACGAAGGCGCGGTGTTCGAGGCGATGAACATGGCCTCGGTGTGGAACCTGCCGTGCCTGTTTATCGCTGAAAACAACGGTTACGCCGAGGCCACGGCGTCCAACTGGTCGGTGGCCTGCGACCACATCGCCGACCGCGCCGCCGGCTTCGGCATGCCCGGGGTCACGGTGGACGGTTTCGACTTCTTCGCCGTCCACGAAGCCGCCGCTGCCGCCGTCGAGCGGGCACGGGCCGGGGAGGGACCGTCGCTGATCGAGGTCAAGTTGACCCGTTACTACGGCCACTTCGAAGGCGACGCCCAGACCTACCGCGCGCCTGACGAGGTGCGACATTTCCGCGAGCACAACGACTGCCTGATGCAGTTCCGCGAGCGCACCACCCGCGCCGGCCTGCTCGAGGCCAGCCAACTCGACCGCATCGACCAGGAGGTCGAGACGCTGATCGAGAATGCCGTGCGCAAGGCCAAGTCCGACCCCAAGCCGAGCGCCGCCGACCTGCTGACCGATGTCTACGTCGCTTATCCCTGAACGCCCCCTATAACAAGAATCGAGAACTCAATCATGGCGAGAAAAATCAGTTATCAGCAGGCAATCAACGAAGCCCTGGCCCAGGAAATGCGCCGCGATCCAAGCGTGTTCATCATGGGTGAAGACGTCGCCGGCGGCGCCGGTGCGCCCGGGGACAACGACGCCTGGGGCGGTGTGCTGGGGGTGACCAAGGGCCTCTATCACCAGTTTCCCGGACGGGTGCTCGACACGCCCTTGTCGGAGATCGGTTATGTCGGCGCGGCGGTGGGGGCGGCTAGCTGCGGCGTGCGCCCGGTGTGCGAGTTGATGTTCGTCGACTTCGCCGGCTGCTGCCTGGACCAGATCCTCAACCAGGCCGCCAAGTTTCGCTACATGTTCGGCGGCAAGGCGACCACGCCGCTGGTGATCCGCACCATGGTCGGTGCCGGCCTGCGCGCCGCCGCCCAGCACTCGCAGATGCTCACCTCATTGTGGACCCACATTCCCGGGCTCAAGGTGGTCTGCCCGTCGTCGCCCTATGACGCCAAGGGCCTGCTGATCCAGGCGATTCGCGACAACGATCCGGTGATTTTCTGCGAGCACAAGATGCTCTACAGCATGCAGGGCGAAGTGCCGGAAGAGCTCTACAGCATACCTTTCGGCGAGGCCAACTTCCTGCGCGACGGCAAGGACGTGACCCTGGTGTCCTACGGGCGCACGGTCAATACCGCGATGGACGCCGCCCGCAGCCTGGCCGGGCGCGGCATCGACTGCGAGGTAATCGACCTGCGCACCACCAGCCCGATGGACGAAGACAGCATCCTTGAAAGCGTCGAGAAAACCGGGCGTCTGGTGGTGATCGACGAGGCCAACCCGCGCTGCTCGATGGCCACCGACATCTCGGCGCTGGTCGCGCAAAAAGCCTTCGGTGCGCTCAAGGCACCGATCGAGATGGTCACCGCGCCGCACACCCCGGTGCCGTTCTCCGACGCCCTGGAAGACCTGTATATCCCTGACGCGGCGAAGATCGAGAGCGCCGTGCTCAAGCTGATCGAGTGGAGCAAGCGCTGATGAGCCAGATCCATACCCTGACCATGCCCAAGTGGGGCTTGTCGATGACCGAGGGCCGGGTAGATGCCTGGCTCAAGGAAGAAGGCCAGGCCATCAGCAAGGGCGACGAAGTCATGGACGTCGAAACCGACAAGATCTCCAGCAGCGTCGAAGCGCCGTTCAGCGGCATGCTGCGTCGGCAGATCGCCCGTCAGGATGAGACCCTGGCGGTCGGTGCGCTGCTCGGCATCGTCGTCGAAGGCGAAGCCAGCGAGGCGGAGATAGACGCCGTGGTCGAGCAGTTCCAGGCCTCGTTCGTGCCCGGTGACGGGGCCGAGGAAGACCTCGGTCCGAAGCCGCAGAAGGTCGAACTCGATGGCCGCACGATCCGCTATTTCGAGCGCGGCAGCGGCGGCATTCCGCTGTTGCTGGTGCACGGCTTCGGCGGCGACTTGAACAATTGGCTGTTCAACCACGAAGTGCTGGCGGCGGGGCGCCGGGTGATCGCCCTCGACCTGCCCGGGCATGGCGAGTCGAGCAAAGCCTTGCAGCGTGGCGATCTGGATGAGTTGAGCGCGGTGCTGCTGGACCTGCTCGATCACCTGGACATTCCGCTGGCGCACTTGGTGGGGCATTCCATGGGCGGCGCGGTGTCGCTCAACGCCGCACGCCTGGCCCCGCGCCGCGTGTGCTCGCTGACCCTGATCGGCAGTGCCGGCCTCGGCCAGGAGATCAATGGCGATTACCTGCGAGGCTTTGTCGAGGCGAGCAATCGCAATGCGCTCAAGGCGCCGCTGATGCAACTGTTCTCCGACGCCGAGCTGGTCAACCGGCAGATGCTCGAAGACATGCTCAAGTACAAGCGCCTCGAAGGCGTGGATGACGCGCTGCGGCAATTGTCAGTGAGCTTGTTTACCGATGGCCGCCAGCAGGCCGATCTGCGCGCCGTGGTGCAGCAGGGCGAGCGTCCGGTGCTGGTGATCTGGGGTGATGCCGACGCGATCATTCCGGCGCGTCACAGCCAGGGCCTCAACGCTCGTGTCGAGATCCTCCCGGGCCAGGCGCACATGGTGCAGATGGAGGCGGCCGAGCAGGTCAACCGGCTGATCCTGGACTTCGTGCAGACCCTTTGAACCGTTGCCCGGTGAGCGGCAACGGTGACCGGGCCGATCCGATTTCATGGAGATGTGAAGATGAGTGCAATCAATCCTGTGCAAAGCATGCGTGCCGCCGTCTGGCATGGTCGCAACGATATCCGCGTCGAAGACGTGCCGCTGCCGATCGCGCCGCCCGCCGGTTGGGTGCAGATCCGTGTCGAGTGGTGCGGCATCTGTGGCTCCGACCTGCATGAGTACGTGGCCGGGCCGGTGTTCATTCCGGTCGAGGCGCCGCACCCGCTCACCGGGATCAAGGGCCAGTGCATCCTCGGCCACGAGTTCTGTGGCGAGATCGTCGCGCTCGGTGCCGGGGTCGAGGGCTTCAGCGTTGGCGAAGCGGTGGCCGCCGATGCCTGCCAGCACTGCGGTACCTGCTATTACTGCACCCACGGCCTGTACAACATCTGCGAGAACCTGGCCTTTACCGGGCTGATGAATAACGGCGCGTTCGCCGAGTGGGTCAACGTGCCGGCCAATCTGCTGTACAAGCTGCCGGCCAACTTTCCCGCCGAGGCCGGGGCCTTGATCGAGCCGCTGGCGGTGGGCATGCATGCGGTGAAAAAGGCCGGCAGCCTGCTGGGGCAGAATGTGGTGGTGGTCGGTGCCGGGACCATCGGCCTGTGCACCATCATGTGCGCCAAGGCCGCCGGCGCGGCCCAGGTGATCGCCCTGGAAATGTCCGGCGCACGCAAGGCCAAGGCGCTTGAAGTCGGCGCCAGTCATGTGCTCGACCCCAAGGAGTGCGACGCCCTGGCCGAGGTCCGGCGCCTGACCGGCGGGCTAGGGGCCGATGTCAGCTTCGAGTGCATCGGCAACAAGCACACCGCCAAGCTGGCCATCGACCTGATCCGCAAGGCCGGCAAGTGCGTGTTGGTGGGAATCTTCGAAGAGCCCAGCGAGTTCAACTTCTTCGAACTGGTGGCCACCGAGAAACAGGTGCTCGGTGCCCTGGCCTACAACGGTGAATTCGCCGATGTGATCGCCTTCATTGCCGACGGCCGCCTGGACATCACGCCGCTGGTGACCGGGCGCATCCAGCTTGAGCAGATTGTCGGCCAGGGCTTCGAAGAGCTGGTCAACAACAAGGAACACAACGTCAAGATCATTGTTTCACCGAGCCGTACGTTCAGCGCCTGAAGCGGGCGACTTGGCGATGGCCGGCAGCGGCCATCGCATTTTTTATTGCTCAGCGCTGGCCTGGCTGCGCGTCGATCAGCCGGCACAGCGTCTGTACCGCGCCGCGCATCGACCCCGCCGGCGTGTTGCCAAAGCCCAGCAACAGTCCTTGTTGCACCCGGGAATGATGGCCGACGTATAACCTGGACAAGGCCCCGGCGCCGATCTGCCGGTGGCGTGCGGCGTGGGTCAGGGCCTGGTCGTCGCAGCTGTCCGCCAGGTGCCCGAGCAGATGCAAGCCGGTGCTGGCGTTGCTGACCGTCAGCAGGCCGTGAGCCTCGCTGGCCAGTGCCGCGAGCAAGGCGTCGCGACGTTCGCTGTAGAGGGCCTTGGCACGGCGGATGTGGCGGCCCAGATGACCCTGGCTGATGAACTCGGCGGCGGTGGCTTGCAGGGCTTTCGGCACGCGGTATCCACTGCCGTTGCGCACCCGCTGCAGCACGTCGATCCAGGCGTCCGGCGCCACCAGGAAGCCCAGGCGCAGGCCGGGTATCAGCAGCTTGCTCAGGGTGCCGATGTAGATCACCCGGCCATGATTAGCGTCCAGCGCCTTGAGCGCCGGGGTTGGGGCGCAGGCGTAGCGGAATTCGCTGTCGTAGTCGTCTTCGAGAATCATTGCGTCGGCCTGGTCCGCCCACTTCAGCAGGGCCAGGCGGCGTTCCAGGCTCATGGTCACGCCGCTCGGGTATTGGTGAGAAGGCGAGACCAGCGCCAGCCGGGCCTCGGGCGCCAGCCGGCGGCCGGCCTCGACGTCCAGGCCCTGGGCGTCCACCGGCACTCCCACACTGTCGAGCCCGGCCAACGCCAGGCTGCGGTGAGTGGCGTCATAGCCGGGGCTTTCGACCCAGGCCTGCTGCCCGTGATCGGCAATCGCCAACGCGGCGATCGACACCGCTGCCTGGGCACCGGGGGTAATGATGATGTTGTCGGCACGGCAGGCGATGGCCCGTGACGCGCCCAGGTAATCGGCCAGGGCCTCGCCCAGGGAGAGCAGGCCCTGGGGATCGCCGTAGGCGGAGTGGGCCGCTGCCTGGTTGCGCCAGAAACGTCCCTCGAGCTTGCCCCATACGGCATGGGGAAAGGCATCCAGCGCCGGCAGACCGGGGGTCAGCGGCCAGTCGGGAAGAGCCAGCGACATCGAGTCCAGTCCCGTCAGCAGGCGGCCGCGCTGAGAGCCGCGCAGGGCGGCGTGTGCGCTGGGCAGATCAGCAGGTACGGGAGCATCGATGCGTGCCGCGATATAGGTGCCAGCGCCTTGGCGCGCCTCGAGGAAGCCTTCGCCGATCAACTGCTCGTAGACCCCGGTCACGGTCATGCGCGACACGCCCAGTTCGTCCGCCAGCAGGCGCGAGGCGGGCAGGCGGACGCCGGCTGCCAGGCTGCCCTCGGCGACCCCCTTGCGCAGGAAGCGCAGCAGTTGTTCGCGCAATGGCAACGGGCTGTCGGGGGCGGGGAGAAAGGCGTTCCAGACCGGGTAGGCGGTGGCGCGGGTTTTCATAGGGGCCGTCCTGGCAATTGAAAGTGGTCTAATTCAATGAGCGAAAGTGGATATTTTAAGTAAGCCATTTTGACTCAATACTCGCGCCCTTGGTAACCCGTCATGCGCAACAGAAGGCCCTGCATTCATGAAAACCACCGCGCTCACCCTGCCCATCAAATCCAGCGACCTGCTGCACCCGATTGTCGCCGCGCTGATCTCGGTGATCGTCAACTACGGCGGCACTTTCATTCTGGTGTTCCAGGGCGCGAAAGCCGCCGGACTCAGTCCCGAACAGACGGCGTCGTGGATCTGGTCGATCTCGATTGGCGTGGGTGTGACCGGGGCGTGGCTGAGCTACCGCTATCGCGCGCCGATCATCACCGCCTGGTCGACACCCGGTGCGGCGTTCCTGATCACCGTGCTGCCGGATGTGCCCTATGGCGAAGTCATCGGCGCCTACCTGCTGTCGGCGCTGGGTTTTGTCCTGCTGGGGTTGTCGGGCTGCTTCGAGCGGGTGGTGCGCCTGATTCCGCCAGGCATCGCGGCGGGCTTGCTCGCGGGCATCCTGTTGCGTTTTGGTGTGGACGCCTTTGGCGGGGCGAGTGTCGATCCGCTGCTGGTCGGCGTGCTGGTGCTCGGCTATGGGCTGCTGCGCCGGTTCACCGCGCGCTACGCGATCGTCGGCGTGTTGCTGATGGGCATCCTGTTGCTGCTCGGGCTGGGGCAGGTGAGTTTTGCCGGCGTCGCGTTGAGCCTGGCCGAGCCGCTGTGGACCACCCCGCAGTTTTCCGTCAAGGCGCTGCTCAGCGTCGCCATCCCGTTGTTTGTGATCACCCTCACCGGGCAATACATGCCGGGCATGCTGGTGCTGCGCAACGACGGTTACGGCACCAGTGCCAATCCGATTCTCACCGCGACGGGGCTGGGCTCACTGCTGATGGCGCCATTCGGCTCCCATGCGTTTAACGTGGCGGCAATCACCGCTGCGATCTGCACCGGTCCGCAAGCCCATGAAGAACCAGGCAAGCGCTACATCGCGGGCCTGGCCTGTGGTGTGTTCTATGTGCTGGTGGGGATTTTTGGCAGCACCCTGGCGACCTTGTTTGTGATCTTGCCGGCGACCTTTATCAGCACCCTGGCTGGGTTGGCGTTGCTGGGGGCGATTGGCGGCAGTTTGGCGACGGCGTTGGGCGATGTGCGTGGACGTGAAACGGCGTTGATTACCTTTCTGGCGACCGCGGCGAATGTCACGCTGTGGGGATTGGGTGGGGCGTTTTGGGGGCTGGTGCTGGGGCTGCTGATGCATGGATTGATCCATGCTCGGCGCGGCAGTTCAGGGGGTTGAGACACCTCTGGGAGCGGGCTCGCTCGCGAATAACTAGAGCCCGCCGCGTGCATTACGGCAGTGCGCGTTATCGTTCACGCTCTTCGCTAGCAAGCTCGCTCCCACAGTGACCGATCAAGCCTCAGTGATGCTTGTGCTTGTTTTTATGTTTGTGCTTGCCGTTATGGCTGTTGTGGCTGGAGTGGTTGTCGTCATCGGCCAGGTTGTTGCCGACGGCGCCACCCGCTGCGCCGCCGAGGCCGGCGCCGATGGTCGAACCGGTCGAGCCACCCAGCGAATTACCGACCACCGAGCCACCCGCGGCACCCAGGCCACCGCCGATGGCGGCTTCGTTGCGGTTGCCTTTGGGCGCGGCGATCGCGCCACCCGCCGCACCGCCGACGCCGGCACCAATAGCCGCGCCGGTGCTGCCGCCGAGCTGGCCGCCCACCACGTTACCCAGCGCACCACCCAGCCCGCCGCCGACCGCCGCGCTACCGTCGCCGGCAGCCAGCGCGCCTTGGGAGATCAGGATGCCCATGACCAAAGCAGAGAATGTCAGACGCATGATGAGGTTTTCCGTGTGTGAGGGTGTTGCAGATGTAGAGTGTGGCGGCGTGGCAAAGTTCGATTCGAGGCTTGACGCCGATCACTGGATATCTCTAAACACCGCGCCCACTGTCGGAGCGAGCCTGCTCGCGATGAGGCCGTCAGTAACACCGCATCAGCCTCATCGCCGGCAAGTCGGCTCCCACAGGGACAAGTGGGAGCACGCTCAAGCGCGTATCAGCTGTCATACCCCAGGTTCGGCGCCAGCCAGCGTTCGGTCACGCTCAGTTCCTGGCCCTTGCGCGCGGTGTAGCTCTGCACTTGGTCCTTGTCGACCTTGCCGACGGCGAAGTACTGCGCTTGCGGGTGGGCGAAGTACCAGCCGCTGACGGCCGCCGCCGGGAACATTGCGTAGTGCTCGGTGAGGAACACGCCGCTGCGTCCAGCCTTGAGCTCGTGGGCCTCGGGGTCGAGCAGCTTGAACAGCGTGGCCTTTTCGGTGTGGTCTGGGCAGGCTGGGTAGCCGGGTGCCGGGCGAATGCCGCTGTACTGCTCCTTGATCAGCGCTTCGTTGTCCAGCGCCTCATCCTTGGCATAACCCCAATGCTCTTTACGCACCTGCTGGTGCAGCCATTCGGCACAGGCCTCGGCCAGGCGGTCGGCGAGGGCCTTGACCATGATCGAGTTGTAGTCGTCGCCCGCGTCCTGATAGGCCTTGGCCACTTCTTCGGCACCGATGCCGGCGGTGGTGATAAAACCGCCGACGTAGTCAGTCACCCCGCTGTCCTTGGGCGCGACGAAGTCGGCCAGGGAGAAGTTCGGCTTGCCGTCGGTCTTGATGATCTGCTGGCGCAGGTGATGCAGGCGGGCGAGGGGCTTGCCGTCGTCGCCATAAACTTCCAGATCGTCGTCATGCACCTGGTTGGCCGGCCAGAAACCGAACACCGCCCGAGCGCTGATCAGCTTTTCGTCGATCAGCTTGGCGAGCATCTCTTGGGCATCGGCATAGAGCGCAGTGGCAGCTTCACCGACCACCTCATCCTCGAGGATGCGCGGGAATTTGCCGGCCAAGTCCCAGGAAATAAAGAACGGCGTCCAGTCGATGTACTCGGCCAGGACCTTGAGGTCGATATTGTCCAGCACCTTGGCACCGGTAAAGGTCGGCACCACCGGCTGGTAGCTGTCCCAGTCGAACTGAGGTTTCTTGGCGATCGCCGCCGGGTAGCTCAGGCGTTCGGTACGGGCGCTGCGGTTGGCGGTGCGCTCACGGACCTCGATGTATTCCTGGCGGGTTTTCTCGACGAAACCGGCCTTCAGTTCCTTGGACAGCAACTGGGTGGCCACGCCGACGGCGCGCGAGGCGTCGGTGACGTAGACCACCGCGTCATTGCTGTACTTGGGCTCGATCTTCACCGCAGTGTGCGCCTTGGACGTGGTCGCGCCGCCGATCATCAACGGCAGGTGGAAATCCTGGCGTTGCATTTCGCGGGCGACGTGGACCATTTCGTCCAGCGACGGGGTGATCAGCCCGGACAGGCCAATGATGTCGCACTTCTGCTCCTTGGCCACCTGGAGGATCTTCTCCGCCGGGACCATCACCCCGAGGTCGACGATGTCATAGCCGTTACAGCCCAGCACCACGCCGACGATGTTCTTGCCGATGTCGTGCACGTCGCCCTTGACCGTGGCCATCAGGATCTTGCCCTTGGCCTCCGGCTTGTCGCCTTTTTCCAGCTCGATGAACGGGATCAAGTGGGCCACTGCCTGTTTCATCACACGGGCGGATTTCACCACTTGCGGCAGGAACATTTTGCCGGCGCCGAACAGGTCGCCGACGATGTTCATGCCCGACATCAGCGGGCCTTCAATAACCTCGATTGGCCGCGCGAACGACAGGCGCGACTCTTCGGTGTCTTCAACGATATGGGTGGTGATGCCCTTGACCAGCGCGTGTTCCAGGCGCTTGTTGACGTCCCAGTTGCGCCACTCTTCGGTCTCGGCTTCCTTGACGCTGCCGTCGCCCTTGTACTTGTCGGCGATGGCGAGGAGGGCGTCGGTGCCTTCCGGGGTGCGGTTGAGGATCACGTCCTCGACCGCGTCGCGCAACTCCAGCGGAATCTGGTCGTAGATTTCCAACTGGCCGGCGTTGACGATACCCATGCTCAGGCCGCTGCGGATCGCATACAGCAGGAACACCGAGTGGATCGCCTCGCGCACCGGGTTGTTGCCACGGAACGAGAAAGACACGTTGGACACGCCGCCGGAGGTCAGGGCGTACGGCAGCTCGTCACGGATGTAGGCGCAGGCGTTGATGAAGTCGACCGCGTAGTTATTGTGCTCCTCGATACCGGTGGCCACGGCAAAGATGTTCGGGTCGAAGATGATGTCTTCCGGCGGGAAGTCGACTTCGTTGACCAGGATGTCGTAGGAGCGTTTGCAGATTTCTTTCTTGCGCGCTTCGGTGTCGGCCTGGCCGGCTTCGTCGAAGGCCATCACCACCACCGCAGCGCCGTAGCGCTTGCACAGCTTGGCGTGGTGGATGAACTGCTCGACGCCTTCTTTCATGCTGATCGAGTTGACGATGCCCTTGCCCTGGATGCACTTGAGGCCGGCTTCGATCACGTCCCACTTCGAGGAGTCGATCATGATCGGCACGCGGGAGATGTCCGGCTCGCCGGCAATCAGATTGAGGAAGGTGACCATCGCCTTCTTCGAATCGAGCATGCCCTCGTCCATGTTGATGTCGATCACCTGGGCGCCGGCCTCGACCTGCTGCAGGGCAACTTCCAGGGCTTCGGTGTAGTTGTCCTCGCGGATCAGCCGGGCGAACTTGGCGGAACCGGTGATATTGGTGCGCTCGCCGACGTTGACGAACAGCGAGCTGCGGTCAATGGTGAACGGCTCGAGGCCGGACAGGCGGCAGGCCTTGGGAATGTCCGGAATCTGCCGTGGTGCGTAGCCGGCGACCGCCTTGGCGATGGCTTCGATGTGCCCCGGGGTGGTGCCGCAGCAACCGCCGACAATGTTCAGGAAACCGCTCTGGGCGAATTCTTCGATGACCCGCGCAGTTTCCGCCGGCAACTCGTCGTACTCGCCGAATTCGTTGGGCAGGCCGGCGTTAGGGTGCGCCGAAACGTGGGTGCTGGCCTTGTTCGACAGCTCTTCGAGGTACGGCCGCAGCTCGCTGGCGCCGAGGGCGCAGTTCAGGCCGACGGAAATCGGCTTGGCGTGGGCGATGGAGTTCCAGAACGCTTCGGTGGTCTGGCCCGACAGGGTGCGGCCGGAGGCGTCGGTGATGGTCCCGGAAATCATGATCGGCAGCTCGAAGCCGAGCTCCTCGAACACGCCCTGCACGGCGAAAATCGCTGCCTTGGCGTTGAGGGTGTCGAAAATGGTCTCGATCAGGATCAGGTCCGAGCCGCCTTCGATCAGGCCCTTGGCGGCCTCGGTGTAGTTTTCCACCAGTTCATCGAAGGTGACGTTGCGGTAGCCCGGGTTGTTGACGTCCGGCGACAGCGAGCAGGTGCGGCTGGTCGGACCGATAACGCCGGCGACGAAACGCGGCTTGTCCGGGGTTTCCAGAGTCTTGGCATCGGCCACTTTGCGCGCCAGGCGTGCGCCTTCTACGTTTAACTCGTACGCCAGGCCCTGCATGCCGTAGTCGGCCAGGGACACTTGGGTGGCGTTGAAGGTGTTGGTCTCGAGAATGTCGGCACCGGCGTCGAGGTAGGCTTTTTCAATCGAGCCGATCACGTCCGGGCGGGTCAGCACCAGCAGGTCGTTGTTGCCCTTGACGTCGCTCGGCCAATCGGCGAAGCGTTTGCCACGGTAGTCCTGTTCCTCCAGCTTGTAGCTCTGGATCATCGTGCCCATGCCGCCATCGAGAATCAGGATGCGCTCTTTGAGGGCTTGCTTGAGAACGTGGAGGCGAGCGCTGCGATCGGACATGAAGGACTACCTGGTAAGCCTATTACGAAGGGCGGGAATCATAGCAAACCTGTGCGCTATTGGAGCATAAGGCGCTTTTGCATGAATATCGCTCATGTTGGGCAGGGTGCTGGCCCGGTAGAATCGCGACGATTTTTCACGATCGGGACCCGGGACATGTCGTATCGCATTTTCACCAGCCTTTTTGCGCTGCTTATCAGCAGTTTCGCGGCAGCGCAGGACAGCGCCCCGGCGATCTCCTATACCCGCGATATCCAGCCGATCTTCACTGAAAAGTGCGTGGCCTGCCACGCCTGCAACGACGCCGCCTGTCAGCTCAACCTGGGCAGTGGCGAAGGCGCGGCGCGCGGGGCGAGCAAGGTCCCGGTTTATGACGGTGATCGCAGTACGGCGTCGAGCCCGACGCGGATTTTTTACGACGCCTTTGGCAAGCAAGCCTGGCAGAACAAGGGCTTCTACCCGGTGGTCGAGACCCAGGGCAGCCAGGCCGCGTTGATGGCGCGGATGCTCGAGCTGGGGCACCAGACCCCATTGCAACCCAATGCCAAGCTGCCGGACGAAATCGTCCTGGGGCTCAACCGCAATAACATGTGCCCGCAGCCGGCGGAATTCGACGGCTATGCCAGCCAGCACCCGAAAGAAGGCATGCCGCTGGCGGTCACCGGGCTGACCGACGCGCAATACCAGACCCTGCAACGCTGGCTCGCCTCGGGCGCGCCCATCGATGAACAGGCCCTCGCGCCGAGCGCGCAAGAAGCCGCGCAGGTGGTGCAATGGGAAAACCTGCTGAATGCCCCAGGCGCCCGGGAAAGCCTGGTGGCGCGCTGGCTGTACGAGCACTTGTTTCTCGCCCATGTCTACTTCAAGGGTGGCGAGCCCGGGCACTTCTTCCAGTGGGTGCGTTCGCGCACCCCGACCGGCCAGCCGATCGACCTGATCGCCAGTCGCCGCCCCAACGATGATCCGGGCACCCAGGTGTACTACCGGCTGTGGCCGGTGCAGGGGGTGATTGTGCACAAGACCCACATCAGTTATCCGCTGAGCCCGGCCAAGCTGGCCCGGGTCAAGAGTCTGTTCTACAGCGGCAACTGGCAAGTCGACGCCTTGCCCGGCTACGGCCCTGAGCGCCGCGCCAACCCGTTCGAGACCTTCCAGGCGATTCCGGCTCAGGCGCGTTACCAGTTCATGCTGGATAACGCCGAATACTTCGTGCGCACCTTTATTCGCGGTCCGGTGTGCCGTGGGCAGATCGCGACCGATGTGATCCGCGATAACTTTTGGGCGCTGTTCCAGGCGCCCGAGCATGACCTGTACATCGTCGACCCGAACTACCGGCGCCAGGCCACGCCGCTGCTGGCGATGCCTGGGCAGAACGATGATGTCGGCAGCGTTCTGAGCCTGTGGCACACCTACCGCGACAAACGTAACGATTACGAAGCCCTGCGCCGCGACAGCTACGCCGACGCGCCGGCGCCGAGTTGGTCGACCCTGTGGGCGGGCAACGACAACTCGTTGCTGAGCATTTTCCGCCACTTCGACAGTGCCTCGGTGACCAAGGGCCTGATCGGCGATGTGCCGCAGACCATGTGGCTGTTCGACTACCCGCTGCTGGAGCGCACCTACTACCAATTGGCGGTGAACTTCGACGTTTACGGCAACGTCTCGCACCAGGCGCAGACGCGGCTGTATTTCGACCTGATCCGCAACGGCGCCGAGCTGAACTTCCTGCGCCTGATGCCGGCCGACTCGCGGGATGCCTACCTCGACGACTGGTACCAGAACAGCGGCAAGCTGAAGATGTGGATGGACTATGAAAACATCGACGATGACACCCCGACCGCGCTGAGCCTGGATGCCAAGGACCCGATGCGCGACTTCACCCACCAGTTGCTGGCACGCTACGGCGACCTGAATGCCCGGCCGGATCCGATCAACCGCTGCGACGGCGCCTATTGCTCGCGGGCCAATATCGACCCGGCCCTGCAGGGCGCCGAGCAGGTCCTGAGTCGTCTGGTGTCGCGCCCGGCGGCAGGCTTGAAGGTGATTGACCAATTGCCGGAAGCGACCATGCTGCGCATCGAAATCCCTGGCGGCAAGCGCGAGATCTACAGCCTGCTGCGCAACCGCGCCCACAGTAACGTGGCGTTCATGCTCGGCGAATCGCTGCGCTATCAGCCGGGGCTCGACACCCTGACGCTGTATCCCGGCGTGCTCAGCAGCTACCCGAATTTCATGTTCAATATTCCGGTGGCCGATGTGCCGGAATTCGTCGAGGACATGGAAAACGCCAAGGACGCCAACCGTTTCGAGCGCATTGTCGAGCGTTGGGGCATTCGTCGCAGCCATCCGCTGTTCTGGGTGTATTTCCACGATTTGAGCCGCTATATCCACGAAACCGACCCGGTGGAAGAGGGCGTGCTGGACATGAATCGCTACGAGAACCTGTGATTGAGCGCGGATTAAGGTCCGCGCTTTAACCCGACAAAAATACTGGGACTTTGTCCGGCGCCACGTTTGGCGTAAACTGCGCCCAAGCCTGCGAGGAAATTCCATGACTGCTATTACCATCACCGACGCCGCCCACGATTACCTGGCTGATCTGCTGTCCAAGCAGAACACCCCGGGCATCGGCATCCGCGTTTTCATCACCCAGCCTGGCACCCAGTACGCCGAGACCTGCATTGCCTACTGCAAGCCGGGCGAGGAAAAGCCGGAAGACACCGCGCTGGGGCTGAAAAGCTTCACCGCCTACATCGATCACTTCAGCGAAGCTTTCCTGGACGATGCAGTCGTCGACTACGCCACCGACCGCATGGGCGGCCAGTTGACCATCAAGGCGCCGAACGCCAAAGTGCCGATGGTCAACGCCGACAGCCCGGTCAACGAGCGCATCAACTACTACCTGCAAACCGAAATTAACCCGGGGCTGGCCAGCCACGGCGGCCAGGTCAGCCTGATCGATGTGGTTGAAGACGGCATCGCCGTGTTGCAGTTCGGCGGCGGCTGCCAGGGCTGCGGCCAGGCGGACGTAACCCTGAAGGAAGGCATCGAGCGCACCCTGCTCGAGCGCATTCCGGAGCTCAAGGGCGTGCGCGACGTGACCGATCACACGCAGAAAGAAAACGCCTACTACTAAGGCGTTCGCTGCGACTAAAAAAACGGCGTCCGTGAGCGCCGTTTTTTTATGCCCTGTAGGAGCATCTGGCTTTACGCGTCATCGTTGACGATTTTCGCTGGCAAGCCAGCTCCGACAATGGCCGTGGTAGAGCAGAAACATTACGGCCTATACAAATGCGCATGCCCCGCCCGATACAGCGATGACTCGCTGAAACTGTCACTGGCCAACACCCGGCCCACCAGAATCAGTGCCGTACGCCGGAACCCCTTGGCCTGCACTTTCTCGGCGATATCGGCGAGGGTTCCCAGCACCCAGTCCTGATCCGGCCAACTGGCCCGGTGTACCACGGCGATCGGGCAATCCGCGCCGTAATGGGGCAGCAGTTCGGCGACGATTTTCTCCAGGTGATTGACCCCCAGATGAATGGCCATGGTGGTGCCGTGGGCGGCCAGGCTGCTGAACGACTCGCCGGCGGGCATGCTGGTCTTGTCGGCGTAGCGGGTGAGGATCACGCTCTGGGCGATGTCCGGCAGGGTCAGTTCAGCCTCCAGCAACGCCGCGCAGGCGGCGGTGGCGGTGACGCCGGGGATGATTTCGAAGGGGATGCCCAGCGCCCGCAAGTGGCGGATCTGCTCGCCGATGGCGCCGTACAGGCTCGGGTCGCCGGAATGCACGCGGGCCACATCCTGGCCCTGGACGTGAGCCACGCGGATCAGCTCGATGATCTGTTCCAGGTGCAGTTCGGCGCTGTTGATCACGTGTTCGGCCTGGTGGCCTTCAAGCGCGGCAGCCGGCACCAGCGAGCCGGCGTAGATGATCACCGGGCAACTGCGGATCAGCCGCTGGCCCTTGACGGTGATCAGTTCCGGATCGCCGGGGCCGGCGCCGATGAAGTAGACGGTCATGGCCGGCTCCTGAGGGTTCTAGGGAAGGGGCAGATGAGCGATGCTCATGATGAAAAGGGAATTATCGCAAGAATTGAAGGGGGCTAACGCAGGAACTCGCTCGCTCCTACAGGTGTGCGGGGTATTGCCCATTATCCGGCACACGCCAACGCAAAGGTCGCTTGCGCATACTTCTGTCGGGAAATCAGCAAGGTCGCTGGCGCCTGGGCCAGTGCTTCGGCAAGGGCGAGGGCAGCGCTTTCGGCGACGCCGTAACAACCCGTGCGCTCGAAAGCGATCTGGGACTGGTGGCTAAGCCGTGCTTCGTAAGCGGACAATTGCTCGCTGCTGAACACGGTCAGGGGCAAGCCCAGTTGCTCAGCCAGTTCGATAAGCCCGGGTTCATCACGTTTCAGGTCGATGCTCGCCAGCGCCGTGATCGATTGCAGATCGATCCGCTGTGCCTGCAAGGCCTGGTCGAGTAACGCGCGCAGCGTGCTGGCCGGGCAGCCGCGTTGGCAGCCCAGGCCGACCACCAGGGTCGGCGCTGCGCGCGTTTCACTCATGCCTGATAGTGGCCTGCGCTTTTGCGCCGGAACAACCAGGCACTGATCAGCCCAAGGGCCAGCCAGAACGCCACGTTGGTCAGCTGCGAAGCGATCTTGAACTGCGCTTCGAGGGCCTCGGGGGCGAGCATCGAATGCACTTCCGGTTGCGGCGCGCCGACGATGTGCGGCACCGCTAAGATGGCCACGCCGAGTGCCTTCAGCAGCCAGTTCTTGCCGAAGGCGATCAGGGCGATACCGGCAGCAGTAGACGCGGCAGTACCGATCCACCACATCTGCCGCTGCGCCAGATCCGCGGCGGCGGTGCCCGGCAACTCCGGCGGCAGGCCGAGGGTCGGCGCGAGGACGAAGGTGGCGTAACCGGCCAGGCCCCAGAGCAGGCCCTGGGACGTGCGGGTCGGGGTGCGCAGGGTGTAGAGTCCGGCGAGCATCAGCGCGAAACCGACCGCCACCACCAGGTTGCCGCCGGTGGTCGACAGCACGCGCTGCCAGCCGTCTTCCGGCTCCCAGGCCTCGGCGTCGTGGCTGTGGGCAGCCATCGCCGAGTCGGCATGTTCATGCACTTGCTCGACGGCGGGCTCGGATTTCTCGTAGGTCTCGGCCTGCAAAATCAGCGGCGAGACCCAGAAGCTTTGCAGCAGGGTCAGCAGAAGGGCGGCCAACAGCCCGCTGAAACCTGCGGTTTGAGCAATACGCTTGATCATCTGGGCAGGTCTCAGTGGCACGGGAAAGCGGCGCTGTGCCGGGTGTCGTGAGCGGCGTTGTGCACGGCTTCGATGTGCGAGAAGCCGGCGAAGTACACCAGGCACGCACCGAGGATCGAGGCGCTGAGGGCGGCGACCAGGCGTTGGCCCAGTGTGGTGGTGCCGGCGGCGGTGGCGTGGCGAGTGCTGCTGATGGTCGACATGGCGCTTACCTCTGGTCAGTCAGGGGTGATCCGTGCGCATGCAAGCCTCCGCGAGCAGGCCGCGGAAACTGAAACAGCGCCCGCCCACCGCGGGTTTGTTATTCAAGTATTGCGGGCCGGTCTCCGGGCTCACGAGGGGCTGGCGTTGGCCAAACCTTCAAGAATCGCCTTCCCATGCTGTACATCAGGCACAGTGGCTGTGATTCTTCACTCGCTTACCGTTGCGGGGGCAGCACCGGACTGACATGGGCTTGAAGTAAAGCTCATGATTCACCGGTTTCCCGTTTCACCCTGTGAAGGGCACCCGTAACAAGGTGTGTAGGAGAGCATGGGCGGGTGCTGGCGTCAATCTTGATACCGAGTTGACCCCTTCGCGAGCAGGCTCGCTCCCACAATGGATTTGCGGTCACCAGAACCATTGACCGAGCCCAGTACGATGCGTAGCCTTGCACCTTCGAGGTTCTTCGGCCCCTGCGCCGAAGCTAAGAAGGGAACGCGGTCGATGCCGCGGCTGCCCCCGCAACTGTGAACGGTGTCGTTGCTGCCAGGCCACTGCACGCTCTTCCGAGCGGCGGGAAGGCGCAGTAATCGCCAGTCGAAAGACCGGCCCACCGTCAGCCAGGAGACCTGCCTCGATCCAGATTCTCACTACAACCGGGCGGGGTGATCCGGTGGCGAACTGCTCCCGCGCGCGTCTGCGTCGCTGGTTCTCGTCCCGTATGCCCGCCACCTTGCCAAAGGGCATCCGATGAAAACACTGGCCAAACTCCCCGTCACCATCGTTACCGGCTTCCTTGGCTCGGGCAAAACCACCTTGCTGCGGCACATGCTCGACAACGCCCAGGGCCGGCGCATCGCGGTGATCGTCAACGAATTTGGCGAGCTGGGCATCGACGGCGAAATCCTCAAGCAGTGCTCCATCGGCTGCACCGAAGAAGAAGCCAGCGGCCGGGTCTACGAGTTGGCCAACGGTTGCCTGTGCTGCACCGTCCAGGAAGAATTCTTCCCGGTGATGCGCGAGCTGGTGGCGCGCCGTGGCGACCTCGACCACATCCTCATCGAAACCTCTGGCCTGGCCCTGCCCAAGCCGCTGGTCCAGGCTTTCCAGTGGCCGGAAATCCGCAGCGCCTGCACGGTTGACGCGGTTATTACCGTGGTCGACAGCCCGGCCGTCGCCGCCGGCACCTTCGCCGCCTTCCCTGACCAGGTTGACGCCCAGCGCAAGCTCGACCCGAACCTTGACCACGAGTCGCCGCTGCACGAACTGTTCGCTGACCAACTGGCCAGCGCCGACTTGGTGATCCTCAACAAGACCGACCTGATCAACCCCGAAGACCTGGCCCGAGTGCGCCTGGAAGTCGCCGAGGAACTGCCGCCGGCGGTGAAAATCATCGAGGCCAGCAGCGGTCGCGTGCCGCTGGACGTGCTGATCGGCCTGGGTGCCGGCTCCGAAGAACACATCGACAGCCGCCACAGCCACCACGATCACCACCATGACGGCGACGATCATGAAGACCACGATCACGACGCCTTCGATTCGATCTCCATCGAACTGCCGCAAGCCGATGAAAGCCTGCTGCTCGATGCCCTGACCCAACTGGTGGTGCAGCACGGCATCCTGCGGGTCAAGGGTTTCGCGGCGATCCCGAACAAACCGATGCGCCTGCTGATCCAGGGCGTGGGCACTCGTTTCGACAAGCACTTCGACCGTCAGTGGGGCGCCGAAGAAGCGCGCATCACGCGCCTGGTGCTGATCGGCCAGGAACTGGACGCGGCCTTGCTCGAAGCGCAACTGCGCGCCGCCCTCAGCGTCTGATCCATGCACCTGCTCAGGACCCAGCCCGGCGGATTCGTCTCCGAGGACAACATTGCCGATCTCGGGCAAACCCCCGCCGAGCTGGTGATCCTGTGCAGCGGTGACTCCAGCCTGGCGCTGCTGGCCGAGGCGGCGCAGCAACTGCCCGGGGACTACCCGAGCCTACGCCTGGCCAACCCGATGCAGGTGCAGAATCACGCCTCGGTCGACCTGTATGTCGATCAGGTGCTGCGCCACGCCAAGGTGATCCTGATCTCGCTGCATGGCGGGATCGCCTATTGGCGCTACGGCGTCGAGCGCCTGATCGAACTGGCGCAGCGCGGTGTGCAACTGATTCTGGTGCCGGGCGACGACCGTCCCGACCCGGAGCTCAGCGACTTGAGCACCGTGCCGGCGGAAGACCGCGAGCGGCTCTGGCACTTCCTGCGTCAGGGCGGCAAGCACAATGCTCTGGAGCTGTATCGCTGCCTGGCCAGTCGCTGGCTTGGCCGCGACTATGCCTGGGGCGAGCCGCAAGTGCTGCCACGCACGGCGATCTATCATCCGCATCACGCCCATCCTAACCTGACCGATTGGCAAGCCGACTGGCGGCCCGGTCAGCCAGTGGCGGCGCTGCTGTTCTACCGCTCGCACTTGCAGGCGGCCAACACCGCGTTCGTCGATGTGTTCTGCCAGCGCTTGCAGGTGGCCGGACTCAATCCCTTGCCAATCGCCGTCGCCAGCCTCAAGGAGCCCGGCTGCCTGACGGTCGTCGAAGACTGGCTGGACGAGGTGCAGGCCGCGCTGATTCTCAACACCACCGGCTTTGCCCAGTCCAGCCCCGAGGCGCCGCACCTGCGGCCGTTCCGCCGCGATATCCCGGTGATCCAGGCGATCTGTGCCCAAGACAACGAGCCGGGCTGGAGTGCCAGCGAACAGGGGCTCGGCCCGCGTGACCTGGCGATGCACATCGCCTTGCCGGAACTGGATGGGCGGATCATCAGTCGGCCCATCAGCTTCAAGGACCTGGCCTGGCGCAGCGAGCGCAGCCAGTGCGATGTGGTCTGTTACCGGGCGCACCCCGAACGCATGGATTTCGTCGCCGAACTGGCCCGGCGCTGGGCCGAGTTGGCGCGCGTGCCGAACGGCGAGAAACGGGTGGCGCTGATTCTTGCCAACTATCCGACTCGCGATGGACGCATTGGCAACGGTGTCGGCCTGGACACCCCGGCAGCGGCCTTGAATATTCTGCGAGCGCTGCAGGAGCAAGGCTATCCGCTGCCGGTCGAACTGCCCGTCAGCGGCACCGCGTTGATCCAGCAACTGCTCGGCGGGGTCAGTAACGATCTCGACAGCATCGACCTGCGCCCCTGCCAGCAAAGCCTGGCGCTGGAGGATTACCGGGCGATGTTCGAGGCCTTGCCGGAAGCTAACCGCAGCGCGGTGCTGCAACGCTGGGGCGAGCCGAGCGCGGACCCGATGTACCGCGACGGGCGGCTGATGATCGCCGGCCTGCGCTTCGGCCTGACCTTTGTCGGCATCCAGCCGGCGCGCGGTTATCAGGTCGATCCGAGCGCGGTCTACCACGACCCGGACCTGGTGCCGCCCCACGCCTACCTGGCGTTCTACTTCTGGCTGCGCAAGGTCTACGGCGCCCATGCGCTGATCCATGTCGGCAAACACGGCAACCTAGAATGGCTGCCGGGCAAGGGTGTTGGCCTGTCCGAGCAGTGCTGGCCGGATGCGCTGCTCGGGCCGCTGCCGAACATCTACCCGTTTATCGTCAACGACCCGGGCGAGGGCGCCCAGGCCAAACGCCGCACCCAAGCGGTGATCATCGACCACCTGATGCCACCCCTGACCCGCGCCGAAACCTACGGCCCGCTGCGCAATCTGGAGTTGCTGGCCGACGAATATTACGAAGCGCAACTGCTCGACCCACGGCGGGCTCGCGAACTGCAGCGCGACATTCTGGCGCTGGTGCGTGAGACCCACATTGACCGTGAGCTGCAACTCGATAGCGACGCCGACGCGGCGATCTGGCTGCCGCGCCTGGACACCTACCTCTGCGACCTCAAGGAATCGCAGATTCGCGATGGGCTGCATGTATTCGGCGAGTCGCCGAGTGGGCGTTTGCGCATCGACACCTTGCTCGCGTTGTTGCGCATTCCCCGGGGGGATGGTCGGGGGGCGCAATCGAGCTTGTTGCGGGCGTTGAGCAAAGCCTTTGCGCTGGGGTTTGATCCGCTGGATTGTGCCCTGGCCGAACCCTGGAGCGGACCGCGCCCGGAGGTGTTGGCCGCGATTACCGACGAGCCCTGGCGCACTGCGGGGGATAGCCGTGAGCGGTTGGAGTTGTTTGCCAGCCAACTCATCTCCCAGACATTGAGCCCTGATACCTGTAGGAGCGAGCCTGCTCGCGATGGTGTATCAGACACATCGCAGTCGCCTGACACTCCATCGCGAGCAGGCTCGCTCCTGCAATGGTCTGCATCGGTAGAAGTCGAAGCCATCCTCGACCACCTGCGCGAAGTCGTCGCCCCGCGCCTGGACGCCTGCGGCCCGGCGGAAATGCACGGTTTGCTCAGCGCCCTCGCCGGACGTTTCGTCCCCGCCGGCCCCAGTGGTGCGCCAAGTCGTGGGCGCCTCGATGTGTTGCCCACCGGGCGTAATTTCTACTCGGTGGACGTGCGCAACCTACCGACCACCACCGCCTGGCGCATCGGTTTTCAATCGGCCAACCTGATTCTCGAACGGCACCTGCAGGACCACGGCGATCACTTGCGCCAGCTCGGCCTGTCAGTGTGGGGCACGGCGACCATGCGCACCGGCGGCGACGACATTGCCCAGGCCATGGCGCTGATGGGCGTGCGTCCGGTGTGGGCCACGGGCAGCCAGCGGGTCGATGACTTCGAAATCCTGCCGCTGAGCCTGCTCGACCGGCCACGGGTCGACGTGACCTTGCGCGTGTCCGGATTCTTCCGCGATGCCTTCGCCAACCTGATCCGCCTGTTCGACGCCGCCGTGCAAGCGGTGGCCGCGCTGGACGAGCCGGATGACCTCAACCCGCTGGCGGCCAAGGTGCGTCAGGAGCGCGAGACGCTGCTGCAGTCCGGACTCGATGCCGATGCGGCGGCGCGCCAGGCCGGCTGGCGGATTTTCGGTGCCAAGCCCGGTGCCTACGGTGCTGGCGTGCAGGGCGCGATCGACGGGCGTCTGTGGCAAAGCCGCGACGACCTGGCCGAGGTCTACCTGAACTGGGGCGGCTACGCCTATGGCGGCGCCGACGAAGGTACGGCGGCGCGCACACAGTTTGCTCAGCGCCTGAGCCAGGTGCAGGCGGTGGTGCAGAACCAGGACAACCGCGAGCACGACCTGCTCGATTCCAACGACTACTACCAATTCCAGGGTGGCATGCTCGCCGCCGTGGAAAGCCTCAGCGGTGCAGCGGCGGCCAGTTATCACGGCGATCACAGCCAGCCGGACCTGCCGAAGATCCGCACCCTCAAGGAAGAACTGAACCGGGTGATTCGCTCGCGGGCTGCCAATCCGAAGTGGATTGAGGGGGTTAAGCGCCACGGCTATAAAGGTGCGTTCGAGCTGGCGGCGACCGTCGACAACCTGTTCGCCTTCGACGCCACCACGCAGCTGATCGACGATCACCAGTACGCCTTGCTGGCGGATGCCTACCTGCTCGATCCATCGACCCGAGCGTTCGTCCAGCAGCATAATCCCCATGCCCTGCGCGACATGACCGAGCGCCTGCTGGAAGCCCAGCAGCGCGGCTTGTGGCAGGAGCCAGGGGCCTACCGCGAAGCGCTGGAACACCTGCTGCTGGATATCGAGGAAGAGAGTTGAACCCAAGTACGAGAGCCGAGATGACTGACGTCCCGCATTTTCCGCTGTCCGCCGTGGTCGGCGCCGATGCCTTGAAACTGGCGCTGTGCCTGAGCGCAATCGACCCGAAAATCGGCGGTGTGCTGATCGAGGGACCGCGGGGCATGGCCAAGTCGACCCTGGCCCGGGGCCTGGCCGATCTGCTGGCCAGCGGGCAGTTCGTCACCTTGCCGTTGGGCGCTACCGAAGAGCGGCTGGTCGGCACCCTCGACCTCGACGCGGCGCTGGGCGAGGGTCGTGCGCAGTTTTCCCCGGGCGTCTTGGCCAAGGCTGACGGTGGCGTGCTGTACGTCGATGAAGTCAACCTGCTGCCCGATCACCTGGTGGACCTGCTGCTCGATGTCGCCGCCAGCGGTACCAACCTGGTGGAGCGCGACGGCATTTCCCATCGGCATCCAGCGCGCTTCGTGCTAATCGGCACCATGAACCCGGAGGAGGGCGAGTTGCGTCCGCAACTGCTCGACCGCTTCGGCCTCAACGTCGCCCTCGACGGTCACACTGAACCGCTGGAGCGTGGGCAGATTATCCGTCGCCGCCTGGACTTCGACAGCGATCCGCAAGGCTTCTGCGAACAATGGCAAGAAGCGCAACAGCAACTGCGCGAGCGCTGCCAGCGTGCCCGTGAGGGGCTGGCGGCGATACCCCTGGACGACACGGCCCTGGCGCAGATTACCGAACGCTGCTTTGCCGCCGGAGTCGATGGCCTGCGCGCCGACCTGGTCTGGCTGCGTGCCGCGCGCGCCCATGCCGCCTGGCGCCGTGCTGCAGCCATCAGCGAGGAAGATATCGACGCGGTGGCCGAGTTTGCCCTGCGTCATCGTCGACGCAACCCATCTGCGCAAAACCACAGCCAGCCACCGGCCACCCAAGCCTCGCCCAACCAATCATCACGGCCCGACGAAGGCCAGGGCCAGTGGGGCGAGTTGCCGGCCCAGGCACTGCCCACCGGCGCTCGCCGTGAGGTGCCGAGCTGGCCAAAAAAGCCCTAGGCATTCGCCCTCGTGCAACGGTGGGGGCGAATGCCAGGCCCCGCGCCGGGCACTTGAAACATGGCCGCCAGGGGCAACGTCAGGCCGCCAGCAGCGGCACGGTGAACTGGCCAGGGACCTTGCTCAATGGCCGTCCCCGGCAGCGCGACGACCTGTTGTTTCACCTGCGTACACGCAGTCCTCATGAGTTGTGGCTGGTGATTGTCGACGCCTCGGCCTCGACCCGCCGCCATCACGCTTTGAGCGATGCCAAAGGCTTGTTGGCGCAGTTGTTCGACGACGCCTACCGCCAGCGCGCGCGGCTGGCCTTGCTCACTGCCAGCGGCAGCGCACCGCGTTGGCAAGTGCAAGGCCTGAAAGCCTCGGCCAGCTTGCGCGAATGGCTCGATGCGCTGGGGGCGGCGGGCGGGACGCCGTTATCGGCGGCATTGGCTGAGGCCGAGACCTGGCTGGCGCGCCGGCAAAAGCGTTATCCGGCCGAACAGCAGCGCATCCTGCTCTTGACCGATGGCCGGCTGAAATCGATGCCCGAGGTGCCGGCCTTCGCCTGCCCGAGCCTGCTGGTGGACATCGAGCGCGGGCCGATCCGCCTCGGTCGGGCGCAAACTCTGGCTCGCGCGTTGAACGCCGAATATCGGCATATCGACGACTGATTCGGCCTCAACGGCTAGCTGCCCTGATCGATGCAACCATCGCCATAAGCCTGATAGCGCAGGGTGTGCACCACGCCCTGGGAGTCAGCGTACGTCAGTTCCCGCGTGCCGATCCCGCAGTACCCGTAGTCGGAGGTCGAGATCACCCGGGCGATATCCAGGTGCATCCCCCGGTGATAGTCCTCTGCAGCAGGTGCCGGGGCGGTGGCGGCTGAGACCAGGGGGCTCAGGCTGAGCAGGGCCAGGCCAAGCAAGGCGGTTTTCATGATGGGGTTCCTGTCTAGGCGTTTGAAGGATTTCAACGCCAGTACGACGTACCCCGAGGAGGTTTATTCCCGGATTGAGCAAGCAAATGCATCGGGATTTATGGCAGACTTTCTCGATTAATTCCGTTAACGCGAACACGATTCCGCTATAGCGGAATCTACAGCCAGGAGAAAGCCCCATGAGCATCACCCGATACGGTACCGGCAGCACCGCTGGTGGCGGCCAGCCACGTCCTTTCGCCCGCGCCGTCGAAGCCGACGGCTGGCTGCATGTGTCGGGCCAGGTGCCGGCGCTGGATGGCGAGATCATTGCCGGCGGCATCGTCGAGCAGACCCACCAGACCCTGCGCAATCTGATCGCGATCCTCGAAGAAGCCGGTTATGGCCTGGAAGACGTGGTGCGCACCGGCGTCTGGCTCGACGATCCGCGAGATTTCTGGAGTTTCAACAAGGTCTTCGCCGAGTACTTCAGCCCCGAGCACGCGCCGGCCCGCGCCTGTGTGCAGGCGAGCATGATGGTCGACTGCAAGGTCGAGATCGATTGCATCGCCTACAAGAAAAAGGCCTGAGCCGGCCATGAGCGAAGACCCGATCAAGCGCCGGGCCCGTGGCCTGGACCGGGCGTTCGATATCCTCGATTTCCTCAAGGAAATCGGCCAGCCGCTGCGGCCCAACGACATTGCCAACGCTATCGGCAGCCCCAAGTCCACGGTCTATGAGCTGGTGGCGTCACTGCTTGAGCGACGCATCCTCGAGCCGGTGGGCAAGGACGGTCACGTCTACCTCGGACGCCAGCTGTATTTCCTCGGCCAGGCGCACCTGCGTCATTTCGACCTCAGCCGCGAGGCGGACCAGGCCCTGCAGGAGATCGTCCGGCAGACCCGCGAAACTGCGCAGATGTGCCTGCTCAATGGCCGCAAGTACACCGTGGCGCTGATGAAAGAGGGCGAGCGGCATTTCCGCATCTCCTCGAATATCGGCGAGAGCGCGCCGATTCCCTGGACCGCCTCCGGTCGCCTGCTGCTGGCGCATCTGAGCGACCAGCAGATTGCCGAGCTGATCGACGACGAGGATTTCATTCTGCCCGACGGCCAGCGTCTGCCGCTGGAGCAGTTCCTTGCACAGATCCGCCAGGCCGGCGCCGAAGGATTTTTCTCCTTCGACAGTGTCGCTGACACCTTCACCCATTGTTTTGCCGCCCCGGTCAAAGATCCCGGCGGCGTGGCGATTGCCACGCTGTGCATCGTCGCCCCAAGGGCCGACGCCGAACGCAACCATGATGACTACCGCCGGGTGCTGATCGACAGCGCCAACCGCCTGGCACGTCGCATCAACGAATAACCCTGCCGAGCAAGGAGTTAACCCATGTCTTCAACAGTGAATACGGTCGTGGAAAAAGGCGCGGCACCAGCGGGTGCCCATTTGGTGCGCGACGTCAGTCTGCCGGCATTGGTGCTGCACCGCGAGGCGCTGGAGCACAACATTCGCTGGATGCAGCAATTCGTCACGGCCAGCGGCGCCGAGCTGGCGCCCCACGGCAAGACCAGCATGATCCCGGCTTTGTTCCGCCACCAACTCGACGCGGGCGCCTGGGGCATCACCCTTGCCACTGCCGTGCAGACCCGCGCCGCCTATGCCCATGGCGTGCGCCGGGTGTTGTTGGCTAATCAGTTGGTCGGCGCGCCGAACATGGCCTTGATCAGCGAGCTGTTGAGCGACCCAGACTTCGAGTTTCATTGCATGGTCGATCACCCGGACAACGTCGCCGAGCTCGGGGCGTTTTTCGCCGGGCGCGGTCAGCGCTTGAACGTAATGATTGAGTACGGCGTGGTCGGCGGGCGCTGCGGCTGCCGCACTGAGGCCGAGGTGCTGGCCCTGGTGGCGGCGATCAAGGCGCAACCGGCGCTGGCACTCACCGGCATCGAGGGCTATGAAGGGGTGATTCACGGCGAGCAGGCGGTCAGCGGGATTCGCCAGTTTGCCCATTCGCTGGTGCGCCTTGCGGTGCAACTGCAGGACAGCGGCGCCTTTGCCAGCGAGCGGCCGATCATCACCGCCTCGGGCTCGGCCTGGTATGACCTGATCGCCGAATCCTTCGCAGCGCAGAACGCCAGCGGGCGCTTCCTTAGCGTGTTGCGTCCCGGCAGTTACGTGGCCCACGACCACGGCATCTACAAGGAGGCGCAATGCTGCGTGCTGGATCGACGCAGCGATCTGCACGAAGGCCTGCGCCCGGCGCTGGAAGTCTGGGCCCATGTGCAGTCGCTGCCGGAGCCGGGCTTAGCCGTCGTCGCACTGGGCAAGCGCGACGTCGCGTATGACGCCGGGTTGCCGGTGCCGTTGCTGCGTTACAGGGCTGGTGTTTTACCGGCATCAGGGGATGACGTCAGCGCCTGTCAGGTCACCAAGGTGATGGACCAGCATGCGTTCATGACCGTTGCGCCGGGAGTCGAGTTGCGGATCGGCGACATCATCGCCTTCGGTGCTTCCCACCCCTGCCTGACCTTCGACAAATGGCGCAGCGTCTTGTTGGTGGATGAGCAGTTGCAGGTGATCGAGAGCCTGGACACCTGCTTCTAGTCGGCATGCTTCAGTCGCGGAAAAACACCTGCACCAGGTGGTAGCCGAACTTGCTCTTGATCGGCCCGTGCACCACCCGCAACGGCTTCTTGAAGATCACCGCATCGATGGCGCCGACCATCTGCCCCGGGCGCACTTCGCCGAGGTCGCCACCGCGCTTGCCGGAGGGGCAGATGGAGAACTTCTTGGCCAGCACGTCAAAGGCTTCGCCCTTGGCGATGCGCTGTTTGAGCTGTTCGGCCTCGTCAGAGGTCTTCACCAGAATGTGGCGGGCTTGGGCTTTCATGGGGCAAATACCTTGCAGCGGTGGTGACGGCGGGGCGCGATTATGCCTGATCTCAGTCGTTGTGGCTGATCATCTGACGAATCTTGCCGGCCAGTTGCTCAATGGTAAATGGCTTGACCAGCAGGTCCATGCCCTCCTCGAGAAAGCCCTGGCGCTCGGCGGCCTTTTCCGCGTAGCCGGTCATGAGCAGCACCTTGAGCCCGGGGCGATGCTGGCGGGCGATCTCGGCCAACTGCCGGCCATTCATGCCCGGCAGGCCAACATCGGTGACCAGCAAATCGATGCGCGTCGGCGATTCCAGCAGCGGCAGGGCACTGTTGGCGTTTTGCGCTTCATGGGTGGCGTAGCCCAGTTCGTGCAGTACATTGAGCACCAGCAGGCGCACCGCCGGGTCGTCCTCGACCAGCACCACGCATTCGCCGGCGGCGGCAAAATGGCTGTCGAGCTTCAGTGAGTCGTCCGAGATCGGCTGCGTCGGGTTGTGCAGGCGTGGCAGGTACAGGCGCACGCAGGTGCCCTTGCCGGGTTCGCTGTCGAGGGTCACGTGGCCGCCAGACTGCTGGGCAAAACCGTAGATCATCGACAGCCCGAGGCCGGTGCCCTGGCCAATGGGCTTGGTGGTGAAGAACGGATCGAAGGCCTTGGCCAGCACCCGCGCGGTCATGCCGGAGCCGTTGTCGCGCACGCCGAGCATCACATAGTCGCCGGCCTTGACCGGTTCCAGGGTGCTGATGTCGCTGCCGTCGAGGTAGCTGTTGGCGGTTTCGATCAGCAACTCGCCGCCGTCGGGCATGGCGTCGCGGGCGTTGATCACCAGGTTGAGCAGGGCGTTCTCCAGTTGCCCGGCGTCGGTGTTGACCGGCCACACGTCCGGCGCCAGTTCGAACGTGAGCTCGATGTGTTCGCCCTTGGTGCGGCGGATCAGTTCTTCCAGCGAGCGCACCAGGGTGTTCGGGTCCAGTGGCCGGCGGTCCAGCGACTGGCGCCGGGAGAACGCCAGCAGGCGGTGGGTCAGCGCCGCGGCACGGTTGGCCGAGGACACGGCTGCGTCGGCAAAGCGGCCGATGTCCTCGATGCGACCTTCGCCGATGTAGCGCTGGATCATGTCGAGGCTGCCGATGATCCCGGTGAGCATGTTGTTGAAGTCGTGGGCGATACCGCCGGTGAGTTGCCCCACAGCTTCCATTTTTTGCGCATGGCGCAGGGCGTCTTCGGCCCGTTCGCGCTCGAACATTTCGTTCTGCAGGCGATGGTTGAGCTCGGCCAACGCCTCGGTGCGGGTGGCGACCCGTTCTTCCAGGGTTTCATTGAGATTGCGCAGGGCTTCCTCGGTCTGTTTGCGCTCGGTCTCGTCGATCACGAAGATGTAGAAACCGTTGACCGCGCCGTCGGGACCGAAACGCGGCAAGTATTTCATCAGTGCATAGCGTGGCCGGCCATCGCGGTGCGGCGAGTAGGCTTCAAAGCTGCACGGCTTACCGGCCAGCGCGGCGCGTATGTGTTCGACGCGGGTGGCATAGATCTCCGGCCCGAGCACTTCGAGAATGGTCTTGCCGTACAGCTCCTGCGGGGTCTTGCCGTACCAGTCGAGGTAGGCACTGTTGTTCAGGCGAAAGCGTTGCTCGTGGTCGACATAGCTGATCAGCACCGGCATGGCGTTAATGATCAGTTGCAGTTCGGTCTGGCTCTGGCGCAGTGCCTGTTCGGTGTGCTTGCGTTCGGTGAGGTCGAGGGCCGCGCCAAGAAAGCGCATTGGCCGGCCATGGTGATCCTTGTAGCAACGGCCCCGAGCGAACACCCAACGGACCTCGCCATCGGCTTGTTGCAGGCGGTATTCCTCGGCGTATTCGGTGCCTTGGCTGATGCAGTGCTTGATGCTGCGCGCGACGATAGCGCGGTCTTCCGGGTGGACGCCGTGCAGGTACTCGCTGATCGGTAGTTGATTGGCCAGCGTCGGGTCGACGCCGTGCAGCTGGGCGAAGTGCGCGTCGGCGATGAAGCGGTCGCTGCCGATATCCCAGTCCCAGGTGCCCACCGCTTCGGTGGCGGCGAGGGCCAGTTGCAGGCGCTGCTCGCTGTCCTGCTGGGCGCGCAGGCTGGCTTCGGAACGCTGCTTGAGTTCGAGGGCGATGCGTCGGCGTTCGTTGGTCTCGATAGCGGTGACCAGGATCCCGGCGACCTCGCCGAGTTCGTCGCGGATCGGGCTGTAGGTCAGGTCGAGGAAGAATTCCTGCTCGTGCTGTTCGCGTTGCAGGACGAAGCGCTGCTCGCTAAAGAAACGCACCTGGCCTTGTAGTACGGCATCGTAGATCGGCGTGGTGAACTCGCGAAGCTCCGGCCAGGTGTCGTGGATCGGCTGACCGAAGGCATGCGGGTGCTTGTTGCCGGCCAGCAGGGCAAAGCCGTCGTTGTAGATCTGCGACAGCTGCGGGCCCCAGAGCAGAAGCATCGGCATCGGCGAGTGGATCACGATGTCGACGGCGGTGCGCAGGCTCTGCGGCCAGTGACTGGCGTCGCCCAACGGGCTGCGTGTGCCATCGAGTCGGGCAATCAGGGCCTGGGCGTCGCCGGTAGGGGATCGGTTCATCGAGGTTCCTGAGTCCTTCATCCAGTGCGTGTTGAGGATGTAGACGTCGGCGGGCGGGAAAAGTCTCGTTGGATGTGTATTTGAGTGTTGGGCGCGGCTCAGTTCCTTTGTAGGAGCCAGCCTGCTGGCGATGAAGTTGATGCGGTGTGGCTGATGGCCTCATCGCGAGCAGGCTCGCTCCTACAGGGGGGGTGTGTTCAATCCCGCAATTCCGGGCGATCGCGGTATTGCTCCAGCGCCTCGGGATTGGCCAGGGCGTCGGTGTTTTTTACCTGCCGGCCATGCACCACATTCTTCACCGCCAGCTCGACGACTTTGCCGCTGATGGTGCGCGGGATGTCGGAGACTGCGACTATCTTCGCTGGCACGTGGCGGGGGGTGGTGTTGGCGCGGATCACCTGGCGAATCTGCTGCTGCAACTCGTCGTCGAGCACCACGCCATCCTGTAAGCGCACGAACAGCACCACGCGTACGTCGTCCTGCCATTGCTGGCCGATGGCGACGCTGTCGAGCACCTGCGTGACTTTCTCGACCTGGCGATAGATCTCGGCCGTGCCGATTCTCACCCCACCCGGATTGAGCACCGCATCGGAGCGCCCGTGGATCATCCAGCCTCCGTGGGCCAATTCCTCGGCATAGTCGCCTTGGGCCCAGACTCCCGGGAACTGGCTGAAATACGAGGCGCGCAGCTTTTCCCCGTCCGGGTCATTCCACAAGCCAATCGGCATGGCCGGGAAGTGGCGGGTGCAGACCAGTTCGCCTTTCTCGCCGATCACCGGCTGCCCGGCGTCGTTCCACACTTCGATGGCCATGCCCAGGCTCTTGCCCTGCATCTCGCTGCGGCGCACCGAGGTCAGCGGGTTGCCGTTGACGAAGCAGGAGACAATGTCGGTGCCGCCGGACATAGAGGCCAGGCACAGGTCAGCCTTGATCTCGCGATAGACGTAGTCGTAGCTCTGCGGCGACAGCGCCGAGCCGGTGCAGAGCAGGGTTTTCAGGCTGCTCAGGTTGTGGCTCAGGCGTGGTTGCAGGCCCTGGCTTTCCAGGGTGGCGAGGTACTTGGGACTGGTGCCGAAGACGGTGATCGACTCGCGGTCGATGAGGTCGAGCAGGCGCTGCGGCCCGGGCTCGAACGGCGAGCCGTCATACAGCACGACGCTGCTGCCCACCGCCAGGGCCGAGACCAGCCAGTTCCACATCATCCAGCCACAGGTGGTGTAGTAGAACAGTCGATCGTCATGGCCGAGGTCGGTGTGCAGGCCGTGCTCCTTGACGTGTTGCAGGAGCACGCCACCGGTGCCGTGGATGATGCACTTCGGCACCCCGGTGGTGCCGCTGGAATAGAGGATGTACAGAGGATGGGCGAAGGGCACCGGGACAAATTCCGGTTCGCCGCCGGCCTCGTAGAACGCGTCCCACAACGCCACTTGGGCCTCGGTGTGATAGTCCGTTGGCTGCGCCTCGGGGCGGGCGTAAGGGACGATCAGCAGTTGCCGCAGCGACGGCAGGCGGGCAAGGATTTCGTTGACCTTGGCGGTCTGGTTGAGGGTCTTGCCGGCATAGCGATAACCGGCGCAGGTCATCAATACCTTGGGTTCGATCTGGCCGAAACGGTCGATCACCCCCTGGGTGCCAAAGTCCGGCGAGGAGCACGACCAGACGGCGCCGAGGCTGGTGGTCGCGAGCATGCCGACCAGGGTCTGCCAGGTGTTGGGCATGCACGCCGCGACCCGGTCGCCGACGCCAACACCGGCGGCTTGCAGGCTCTTTTGCAGACCGGCGACGTGGGATGCCAGTTCGGAAAAGGTCAGTTGTTCGCGCTGGCCGTCCTCACCGATTGCCACCACCGCCACGCCGTCGTCGCGGCGGCGCAGCAGGTGTTCGGCAAAGTTCAGGGTCGCTCCGGGAAACCACTCGGCGCTGGGCATCTGTGGGCCTTCGCGCAAGACCGTAGCGGGCGGTTCGACGAAGCGCACATCGAGGAAATCAACGATCGCCTGCCAGAAGTCTTCGCGATGCTCGATGCTCCATCGATGCAAGGCCGGATAGTCGTCGAGGTCCAGCCCGAGGCGCTGGTTGCACAGGCGCCGGAACCCATCCATGCGTGTGTTGGCGATGCGCTCGGCGCTGGGTTGCCACAAGATCTCTGACATTGGATTTCCCTGATTTTTATTGTTGTCGGGTGTCGCTGTTTACTGCGCCAACCAACCACCGTCGATGTTCCAGGCTGCGCCACGCACCTGGCTGCCGGCCTCGCTGCAAAGGAACAGTACCAGCTCGCCGAGTTGCGGCGGGGTGACGAATTCCAGTGACGGCTGCTTCTCGGCCAGCAGGTCGTGTTGTGCCTGTTGCGGGTCGATGCCACTGGCGATGCGGTCGTCGATCTGCTTCTGTACCAGCGGCGTCAGCACCCAGCCGGGGCAGATCGCATTGCAGGTGACATTGCTGGTGGCGGTCTCCAGGCCAACCACCTTGGTCAGGCCGATCACCCCGTGCTTGGCGGCGACGTACGCGGACTTGCCCAGCGAACCGACCTGGCCATGCACCGAGGCAATGTTGACGATCCGCCCCCAGCCCTTGGCGCGCATGCCCGGCAAGGCCAGACGAGTGCTGTGGAACACCGACGACAGGTTGATCGCGATGATCGAATCCCAGCGCTCCACCGGGAATTCTTCCACCGCCGCGACGTGCTGGATGCCGGCGTTGTTGACCAGAATGTCGACACCGCCGAACTCGCGTTCGGCGTAGGCGAGCATGTCGGCGATCTGAGTCGGGTCGCTGACGTCGGCCGGGTGATGGCCGACTTTTCCGCCAAATTGTGCGACCTCGGCAATCACCTTCGAGGCGTCGCCGAAGCCGTTGAGAATCAGGTTGGCGCCAGCCTTGGCCAGGCTCAGGGCGATGCCCAGGCCGATGCCGCTGGTGGAGCCGGTGACCAGTGCGGTCTTGCCATTCAGGGTGGTCATGGTTGCCTCACACAATGCCGGTGGCATAGAAGGTTGCGATTACGACGAAGACCGCCAGCGTCTTGATCAGCGTAATACAGAAAATGTCTTTATAGGCTTCGCGGTGGGTCAGCCCGGTGACCGCCAGCAGGGTGATCACCGCGCCGTTGTGCGGCAGGGTGTCCATGCCGCCGCTGGCCATGGCGGCGACCCGGTGCAGCACTTCCAGCGGAATGTTCGCGGCGTGGGCGGCGGCGATGAAGTCATTGGCCATGGCGGCCAGGGCGATGCTCATGCCGCCGGACGCGGAACCGGTGATACCGGCCAGCAGGGTCACGGTGATCGCTTCGTTGACCAGCGGGTTGGGGATGCTTTTCAGCCAGTCGGCCAGTACCAGGAAGCCTGGCAACGAAGCGATGACCGCGCCGAAACCGTATTCCGAGGCGGTATTCATCGCCGCCAGCAAGGCGCCGCTGACCGCGCTTTTGCTGCCTTCGGCGAGCTTGCTGCGAATCGCCTGGAAGCCAAACACCAAGACCATCAGGATGCCCACCAGCAACGCCGCCTGAACCGCCCAGATCGCGGTGAGCTTGGCGATTTCGGTGGTCACCGGTGCGCTCATGCCCGGCAGGCTGAGGCTGTGGGTCTTGCCATACCACTGGGGAATCCAGTGGGTGAACAGCAGGTTCATGACGCCCACCGCCAGCAGCGGCGAGATCGCCAGCCAGGGGTTCGGCAGTTTCAGGTCTTCAGCGGTTTCCGGCTCGTTGCGCAGTTCAGTGCCGTAGCCTTCGCCGTTGCGCAGCGCCTTGTTGCGCTGGCGCTGGAGGAACAGCATGCCGGCGCAGAACACGAAAATCGTGCCGATCAGGCCCAGCCACGGTGCGGCCCAGGCGGTGGTGTTGAAGAAGGTGCTGGGGATGATGTTCTGAATCTGCGGGGTGCCGGGCAGGGCGTCCATGGTGAACGAAAACGCACCGAGGGCGATGGTCGCCGGGATCAGCCGCTTGGGGATATTGCTCTGACGGAACATCTCGGCGGCAAACGGGTACACCGCGAACACCACCACGAACAGCGACACGCCGCCGTAGGTGAGCAGGGCGCAGACCAGCACGATCACCAGCATCGCCTGGCGGGTGCCGAGCACGCGGATGGCGGCGGCGACGATCGAGCGCGAGAAGCCGGACAGCTCAATCAGCTTGCCGAACACCGCACCGAGCAGGAATACCGGGAAATACAGTTTGATGAAGCCGACCATTTTCTCCATGAACACGCCGGTGAAGGCGGGCGCAACGGCGGAAGGGTCGGTGAGCAGGACGGCGCCAAGGGCGGCAATGGGGGCGAAGAGGATAACGCTGTAGCCACGGTAAGCGGCGAGCATCAACAGCGCGAGGGCTGCCAAAGCGATGATCACACTCATGGTGTGTCTCCTGGATTGTTATTTTTTTGAGGTGAAGCGTGTGGGAGAGTGCTATAGCGGGATTTGTGCCAGGTTTCTAAGCTGTTGATTTATAACAATTAGTTTCTATTTTTGTGATGTTTTCTCAAGATTTGTCTCTGTTTTGAGATGTTTGTTGGCTGTTCCGGCCCTTTCGCTGCGATGCGTCGACCCGACAAACCAGCCAAGGGCGCGCGCGGCCCCCTGTAGGAGCTGGCTTGCCAGTGAAACGCGTAAAGCGCATCTCTAAAGGAAGAATTGGGTCTCTCTATTGAGACTCGCCAATCCCCAACGCCACCATCTTCTTGTACAAGGTCGATCTGCCCAGCCCCAACCGCGCCGCCGCCTCGATCACCTTGCCGCCACATTGCGCCAAAGCCTGCTCAATCAACTGCCGGTCAAAACGCTCGCGGGCGGCGCTGAAGGTCTCGTTCGCCAGCGGTAGAATGGCGGTCGAGGCGCTGTGCGACACCGGGACCAGGCTGCCAATCGCCGCACGAATTTCCCCGGCGTCAAGCACCAGGTCATCACTCAGCAGCGCCGCCCGCTCCAGCACATTACGCAACTCACGAATATTCCCCGGCCAGGCATGCTGGCCCAGCAACGTCAGCGCTTCGCCATTGAGTTCATGTTGGCTGCGCAACTCTTCAAGAATCGCTTCACTGAGTGCGGGCAAATCATCGAGACGTTCGCGCAGCGGTGGCACCTGGATCGGCAGGACATTGAGCCGGTAGTAGAGGTCGGCGCGGAACTCGCCACGGCGGATCGCCGCTTCGAGGTCGATGGAGGTGGCGGCGATGATCCGCACATCGCTCTGCAGCATTTCATTGGAGCCCACCGGTTCGAATTCCTTCTCCTGCAACACCCGCAGCAACTTGCTTTGCAGTGGCAGGGGCATGTCGCCGATTTCATCGAGAAACAGCGTGCCGCCCTGGGCGATCTGCAGTTTTCCTGGGCGGCCCTTGCGGTCGGCGCCGGTAAAGGCGCCGGGGGCGGTGCCGAAGAACTCGGCTTCCAGCAAGGCCTCGGGGATCGCCGCGCTGTTGATGCTGACGAAGGCCTTGTGCGCCCGTGGCGACGCACCGTGGATCGCCTGGGCAAGCAATTCCTTGCCGGTGCCGGTTTCGCCCAGCAGCAACACCGGTGATTCGGTGCTGGCGCTACGTCGTGCGCGGCGCTTGACCTCGAGGCTGGCGGCACTGGTGCCGATGAAGTGGGCAAAGGTGTACTTGGCCTGGCGCGCCCGCAGCAGTGACCGGGTCGAGGCCAGTTCCTGTTGCATGCTCAGGTAGCGCTTGAGCATGGGCGACAGGCTGTGCAGCTCGTCGAACAAGGCAAAACCAATGGCGCCGATCACCGCGCCGGCGTCGTCGTGAATCGGCAGACGCATCACCACCAGCGGCTCTTTGGGGGTGTCCTGCATGTCCAGCAGGATCGGCCGTCCGGTGCGCACCACCTGGCGCAACAGGCTGCCGGGGATCACGCTTTCACAGGGCTTGCCGATCGCCACGTCGGCCGACTCGAGGCCAAAGCGCCGGGCGTAGCGCTCGTTGATCCAGACGATATTGGCGTCACGGTCGACCATCACCGTGCCCTCGCTGGACTGCTCGATGATCTCGAACAACGAGCGGATCGCCAGGCTGCGGACTCGTTCGTAGTCGGGGAGGGCGTCGGGGGTGGTCATGGGGGTGTCCAAAGGTTAATTGTGCTCAAGATCAGGCGCCAGGATGCGCCGCCGCCAGCAATTCCCGGGTGTACGGATGCTGGGGCTTTTCAAACACATCATGACTGGCACCGCTCTCCACCACTTTGCCATCCTTGATCACGATCATGTCATGGGCCAGGGCGCGGACGACCGAGAGGTCGTGGCTGATGAACAGGTAGGTCAGGCCGTGTTTGTCCTGGAGCTGGCGGAGCAGGGCGACCACCTGTTTCTGCACGGTGCGGTCGAGGGCCGAGGTCGGTTCGTCGAGCAGGATCAGTGCCGGCTTGAGCACCAGGGCGCGGGCGATGGCGATGCGTTGGCGCTGGCCACCGGAGAACTCGTGGGGGTAGCGGTGGCGGCTTTGCGGGTCGAGGCCGACTTCCTTGAGCGCCTGGATCACCTGCGCATCGCACTGCTCGGCGCTGGAGTGGCTATGCACTTCCAGGCCTTCGCTGATGATTTGCGCCACTGACATGCGCGGGCTGAGGCTGCCGAACGGGTCCTGGAAGACCACCTGCATTTTCTTGCGCCACGGCCGCAGTTGCTTCTGATTGAGGCGGTCGAGGGCCTCACCCTGGAAACGGATACTGCCCTCGGAGTCGAGCAGGCGCAGGATCGCCTGGCCGAGAGTGGATTTGCCCGATCCCGACTCGCCGACGATGCCCAGGGTCTTGCCGCGCTGCAGGCTCAGGCTGATGCCGTCCACCGCCTGCAGCCACTGCTTGCGCTGGAACAAGCCGCCACCCAGCGGGAAACGCACGCTGAGGTTGTCGACTTCCAGTACCACCTCGCGCTCGTCGCGGGCCAGGGCTTCACCTTCCGGCTCGGCGTTGAGCAGCACGCAGCTGTAAGGGTGCTGCGGCGTGCTGAACAAAGTCTCGCAGGGCGCTTGCTCGACGATCTCGCCGGCGCGCATCACGCAGACGCGCTGGGCGATGCTGCGCACCAGGTTGAGGTCGTGGCTGATCAACAGCAACGACATGCCCAGGCGCTGCTGCAGCGACTTGAGCAGCAGCAGGATCTTGCGCTGCACCGTAACGTCCAGCGCGGTGGTCGGCTCATCGGCAATCAACAACTCCGGCTCGCAAGCCAGGGCCATGGCGATCATCACCCGTTGCCGCTGGCCGCCGGACAGTTGGTGCGGGTAGGCCTTGAGGCGCTCAACAGGTTTCTTGATGCCCACCAACTCGAGCAGTTCGAGGATGCGTTGTTGCGCCGCCTTGCCGCCCAGGCCCTTGTGCACCAGCAGGGTTTCGCCGATCTGCTTTTCGATGCTGTGCAACGGATTGAGTGAGGTCATCGGCTCCTGGAAGATCATCGCAATACGATTGCCGCGCAACGAGCGCAGCACGCTCGGATCGGCGCCGAGCAATTGCTGGCCGCGATAGCGAATGCTGCCGGACGATTTGGTGCCGGTTTCGGGCAGCAGTTGCAGGATCGAGTGGGCCGTCACCGACTTGCCCGACCCCGATTCGCCCACCAGCGCCAGGCACTCGCCGGGACGGATATCCAGGCACAGGTTGCGCACCGCCACCTGGCCGTTGAAGGCGACGCTGAGGTCACGGATTTCGATCAGGTTGTCGCTCATGGCTAAAGTCCGCCTCAAGACCTGGGATCATAGGCGTCGCGCAAGGCTTCGCCGATAAACACCAATAAAGAAAGTATCAGCGCCAGGGTAAAAAACGCCGTCAGGCCGAGCCACGGCGCTTGCAGGTTCTGCTTGCCCTGGCCGATCAATTCGCCCAGCGACGCGCTGCCGGCGGGCATACCGAAGCCAAGGAAATCGAGGGCGGTGAGGGTGGAGATCGCCCCCGTGAGAATGAACGGCAGGTAGCTCAGGGTGGCGTTCATCGCGTTCGGCAGGATGTGCCGCACGATCACTTTGCGGTCGCTCAGGCCCAAGGCGCGGGCAGCCGTGACGTACTCCAGGTTGCGCCCACGGAGGAACTCGGCGCGCACCACGTCCACCAGCGCCAGCCAGGAAAACAGCGCCATGATCCCCAGTAGCCACCAGAAATTCGGTTCGACGAAACCCGACAGAATGATCAGCAGGTACAGCACCGGCAACCCCGACCAGACCTCAAGCAGACGCTGGCCGATCAGGTCGACCCAGCCGCCGTAATAACCCTGCAGGGCGCCGGCGGCGATGCCGATCAGGGCGCTGATTAAGGTCAGCGCCAGGGCAAACAAGATCGACACCCGCGCGCCAAAGATCACCCGCGCCAGCACGTCACGCGCCTGGTCGTCGGTGCCCAGCCAATTGACCTTGGACGGCGGACTCGGTGCGGGCTGGTTGAGGTCGTAGTTGGGTGTGTCGTCGCTGAACGGGATCGGCGGGAACAGCATCCAGCCGCCGTCCTGCTTGATCAGCTTCTGCACATATTCACTGCGGTAGTCGGCCTGGAACGGCAGTTGCCCACCAAACTCCTGCTCGGTGTAGCGCTTGAAGGCCGGGAAATACAGGCTGTTCTGGTAGCTCAGCACCAGGGGTTTGTCGTTGGCGATCATCTCGCCGCCGAGGGTCAGCAGGAACAGGCCGATAAACAGCCACAGCGACCACCAGCCACGGCGGTTTTTCTTGAAGCGTTCGAAGCGGCGGCGCGCCAGGGGCGAGAGCGTGAGCATCAGGCGTTCCTCGCGGCGAAGTCGATACGCGGGTCGACCAGGGTATAGCACAGGTCGCCCACCAGCTTTATCAGCAGGCCGAACAGGGTGAAGATGAACAGCGAACCGAACACCACCGGATAGTCCCGCGACACCGCCGCCTCATAGCTCATGCGCCCGAGGCCATCGAGGGAGAAGATCACCTCGATCAGCAGCGAGCCGGCAAAGAACACGCTGATGAATGCCTGGGGAATCCCCGAGACCACCAGCAGCATCGCATTGCGGAACACGTGGCCATACAGCACCCGGCGCTCGCTCAAACCCTTGGCGCGAGCGGTGACCACGTACTGGCGGGTGATTTCGTTGAGGAACGAGTTCTTGGTGAGGATGGTCAGGGTGGCGAAGCCGCCGACCACCAGCGCGGTCACCGGCAGCACCAGGTGCCAGAAGTAGTCGGTGATCTTGCCCAGGGTCGACAGCTGTTCGAAGTTTTCCGAGACCAGGCCGCGCACCGGGAACCAGTTGAGCGAGGTGCCGCCGGCGAACACCACGATCAGGAACATGGCGAACAGGAAAGCCGGCATCGCGTAGCCGAGAATGATCGCGGTGCTGCTCCAGACGTCGAACGAGCTGCCGTGATGCACCGCCTTGCGGATGCCCAGCGGGATCGACACCAGGTAGGTGATCAGGGTCGCCCATAAGCCGAGGGAAATGGTCACCGGCATTTTTTCGAGGATCAGATCGGTGACCGTGGCGCCGCGAAAGAAGCTCTTGCCGAAGTCCAGTTGCGCGTAGCTCTTGAGCATCAGCCACAGGCGTTCGTGGGCTGGCTTGTCGAAGCCGTACTGTTTCTCGATGTCCTTGATCAGTTGCGGGTCGAGGCCACGACTGGCCCGCGACCCTCGGCTCAGGCCATCCCCGGAACTGCCGACGACACTGGCGCCGCTTCCGATCCCCTGAAGGTGGGCGATGGCTTGTTCCACCGGGCCGCCGGGTGCGGCCTGGACGATGATGAAGTTGACCAGCAGGATGATCACCAGCGTTGGAATGATCAGCAGCAGGCGCCGCAGGACGTAGGCCAGCATCAGTGAGGTCCTCCGGGTTGGCCGCGCTTGATGCGCTCGGCGGCCATCTGCTCATTGGTCAGCGCGGTGCTGCTCATTTCCCACCAGGTCTCGATGGCTTCGTCGTTGCTCGCCGGAATCGCCGGCATGCCGAAGCGATTCCACCACACGGTGGAAGTGCCTGGCGGGTAGTAATTGGGGATCCAGTAGTAGTTCCATTGCAGCACCCGATCGAGGGCATGGGCATGGCGGAGCATGTCGGTCTGAGTGGTGGCCCGAACCAGGCCGCTGATCAATCGATCGACCGCAGGATTTTGCAGCGCCATGTAGTTGTTCGAGCCAGGGTCGTTGGCCGCCGCCGAACCAAAATAGTTGAATAGCTCGCCGCCCGGCGAGGTGGTGACCGGGTAGCCGGTGACGATCATGTCGTAGTCGCGGCTCATCAGGCGGTTGACGTATTGCGAGGCGTCGATCAGGCGAATGTTGAGGTTGATGCCGATCTGCGCCAGGTTGCGTTTCCACGGCAGCAGCAGGCGGTCCATGCCGTTCTGGCTGATCAGGAAAGTGAATGCCAGCGGCTCGCCCCGGGCATTTACCAGGCGATCGCCGTCGGGTTTCCAGCCGGCTTCCTCGAGCAGGGCCAGGGCTTGCAGTTGCTTGTCGCGGATCAGCCCGCTGCCATCGGTTTTCGGTGCTTCGAAGACCTGGCTGAAGACCTCGTCGGGAATCTGCCCGCGCAGCGGTTCGAGAATCGCCAGTTCGGCGGCATCCGGTAACTGGCGGGCGGCCAGTTCGGTGTTGGAGAAGAAGCTCTGCTGGCGGATGTACAGGTTGCGCATCATCTGCCGGTTGCTCCACTCGAAATCCCAGAGCATCGCCAGCGCCTGGCGCACGCGGCGGTCGTGGAAGATCGGATTCTGCAGGTTGAACACAAAACCCTGGGATGGCTGCGGACCCTGTTTGGCCAGATGGGCTTTCTGCAGGCGGCCATCGCTCAGGGCCGGGCTGTCGTAGCCGATGGAGTAGGCGGTAGCGGAGAACTCGCGGTTGTAGTCATAGGCACCGCCGCGCAGCACCTGGCGGGCGACGTCGGTGTCGCCGAAGTACTCGATGCTGAAGCGGTCAAAGTTGTACAGGCCGCGGCTCACTGGCAGGTCCTTGCCCCACCAGTCAGGGTTGCGCTGGAAGCTGATGCTGCGCCCCGAATCGACCTTGCTCACCCGATACGGACCGCTGCCCAGCGGGGCTTCGTAGCCGCCGCCGTTGGCGAAGTCGCGGGTCTTCCACCAATGCTCGGGAAACACCGGCAGGGTCGCAATGTCCAGCGCCAGGGTACGGTTTTCATTGTTCTTGAAATCAAAGCGAACGACGCGCGGCGATTCGACTTCGACGCCTTTGACGTCGGCGAATTGTGCCCGGTAGCGCAGGCTGCCCTGGGTCATCAGCAGGTCGAAGGTGTAACGCACATCCTCGGCGGTGATCGGGGTGCCATCGGCGAAGCGCGCCTTGGGATTGAGGTAGAAACGCAGCCACAAACCGTCTTCGGCGCGCTCCATTTTTTCCGCCACCAGGCCGTACACGGTGTAGGGCTCATCGAGGGAGCGCTGGGCCAGCGGCGAATAGACCATGCCGTCGAGCTGACTGACGCCGATGCCTTTGTCGATGTAGGGCGAGACATGGTCGAAACGACCGATTTCAATCGCCGAGCGACGCAGGCTGCCGCCCTTGGGTGCGAGGGGGTTGGCGTAGGCGAAGTGGCTGAAATTGGCGGGGTATTTGGCCGGTTCGCCGTACACGGTCAGGGCGTGCTGGGGACTTGCGTTCACGGCTGCGGCGTTCAGCAGCAAGGCCAGGGCGGTGAATATGAAGGAGGAGAAAGCCAGTCGCATTGTCAGCCTTAAGAGCCGGGTGATCGATGGTCCTATACAAACACAACGGCCCACCAAAAGGTGGGCCGTTGTTCAACTCAGGCGCGAGGGATCAATCCTGGCGGCTGGTCACTTCCAGCAGGTGGTAGCCGAACTGGGTCTTGACCGGGCCCTGTACGGTGTTGACCGGTGCGCTGAACACCACTGTGTCGAATTCCTTGACCATCTGGCCAGGACCGAACGAACCCAGGTCACCGCCCTGGCGGCTCGATGGGCAAGTGGAGTTGGCTTTGGCAACTTCGGCGAAATCAGCGCCGCCTTCGATCTGGGCCTTGAGTTCGTTGCACTTGGCTTCGCTGGCAACCAGGATGTGACGGGCAGTGGCTTTGGCCATGGGAAGAATCTCCTTTCAATGTTCGGTAAAGATGCTGAGCCTACCGGATTCAGTGGGCTATTTCTTGTCAATCTAACGCCTGATCCGCCAGCAACCGGCCGCTGGTCGAAAAAAAAACCGCAACAGGCGGATCAAAGCCCCTGCTTTATCAAGCGCTCGGCGTGTTCAAGGTACAGGTCGACGGGGTCGATGCCGCTGCGTACCAAGCCGGCCGTCTGGTTGATGCTGTCCATGTGGTCCATGGGGTAGTCGGAGCGCAGCACGGTGCCCAGGTGCGAGCTGAAGCGTCCGACCATGCCGTCGTTCTGCCCGGCTTCGCGATCGAAGAACTGCGAAAACCCACGACAGAATGTGTGAAGCGGGTCGAGGGCATTGAGGCCTTCCTTCCATATCGGTCCCTGCAGCGTTCCGCTCCAGGAATAGTAGTGAACCTCGTTGACGATTTGCGCGCCCTGGCCACCCCAGGTGCTCGGCAGCCCTTGGGGGTACTGTTCGTTGAACAGGGCAACGCCTTCGGTGGTCAGGGCGTTGAGGGCGGCGATGGCATTGTGCGGGATCTGTTGCCGGCCACTGAGGTAGCCGAGGAATTCGACAAACAGCGTCGAGGCGGCGACGGCGATGTACTCGGGCAGCTCCCCGGGCTTGAGTGCCTTGCGCAGACAATCGGCCAGTTCCGAGCCGTGGTTGGGACCGCTCACCGAAGTGACCGAAGCCACCTTGTCTGGCGCCACCGCCCCGGCATAACGCGCCGCGAGAGCGCCCTGGCTGTGGCCGATCAGGTTGACTTTGCGTGCTCCTGTACCGGCCAGGACCCGGTCGATCTGCTCGAGCAATTGTTGCCCGCGCATTTCATTGCTATGGGTGGCCGAAAGGAACGGGATGAACACCTGGGCGCCGGCATTTCTCAGGGCCTGGCGGATTCCATGGAAGAGATCGAATTTGCCGATGCTGTCGAAGCCGAAAAGGCCATGCACCAGCAGGATGGGATAGAGCGTGCTTGCATTCCGTTGCATAGGCGTGCCTGTTTGTGAGTGCTGAGGGGGTGTCACCGCCTAACTCTAATCCAGGCCCGCCAGGGGCGGCTGTGTGAAAAAGCCGCTGTCAATAGTCGAAGACGTAGCAGTGATAGTAGGAGCAATCGCCGAGGACGCCTGCCCAAGCCTGCTAACAGAGGCGAAAGCGGCATCCGTCGGTCGGCGTTGGACTCAGGCGTTCGCCACCCTGGCGCATGCCCGCAATTGCTCGCTTGCGCCCCGCAGCATACGCTCGGTCGCCTCCCAGCCCAGGCAGCCGTCGGTCACCGAGACGCCGTAGCGCAAGTGTGCGCCGAGCGGCTGGCAGCCTTCGAACAGGTGGCTCTCGATCATCATGCCGATCAGCGACCGATTGCCGCCCAAACGCTGGGCCAGCACGTTGGCGAAGACCTCGGGTTGGCGCAGCGGGTCTTTGCCGCTGTTGGCGTGGCTGCAATCGACCATGATCCGCGACGTGATGTTCAAGCGCTGCAGGTCGCCCTCGATCTGCGCCACGCTCTGCGCGTCGTAGTTGGGGCCGCGATGTCCGCCGCGCAGCACCAGATGGGTGTCGGGGTTGCCCGGGGTCTGGATGATTGCCGGGTGTCCCTGGCTGTCGACGCCGAAGTGGCGGTGCGGATGGGCGGCCGAGCGCATGGCATCGGTGGCCACGCCGACACCACCGTCGGTGCCGTTCTTGAAGCCCACGGGCATGCCCAGGCCGCTGGCCATTTCCCGGTGAATCTGTGACTCGGTGGTGCGCGCGCCAATCGCCACCCAGCTCAGCAGGTCGTCGAAGTAGCTGGCGGCCATCGGTTGCAGTAGTTCGGTGGCAATCGGCAGACCGAGCCGCAGCATTTCACGCATCAGTTCGCGGGACAGGGTCAGGCCGCCGACCATGTCGTCGCTACCATCCAGGTGCGGGTCGTAGGCCAGTCCTTTCCAGCCCACGGTGGTGCGTGGTTTTTCGACGTAGGCGCGCATCACGATCAGCATTTCATCGCTGACGTCGGTGGCCAGGCGAGCCAGGTTGGCGGCGTATTCGAGGGCTGATTGCGGATCGTGAATCGAGCAGGGACCGACTACGACCAGCAGGCGCGGGTCCGTGCCGTCGAGGATGGCGCGTACGGCCTGGCGATGGGCGGCGACCTGTTGGCTCAGGGCCAGGGTCAGGGGCAGTTGTTGCTTGAGCTGCAATGAGCTGGGCAGACGCTGGGTCAGGGCTTCATTTGCCGAATTCAGGGTGGTCAGTGGCAACGCGCAGATGGACGAGTTCATTTTCAGGCTTCCTCGGCTGGCGGCGGGTTCATGCCCGCGCGCTCGGCCCTACAGGGGTGTTCGACAATTGGCCGTATTGGCCGGATGTGAGTGCGTGCCACCGATAGGCGACCGATCGGAGGCGGCAGGCTGTCCCGAACGGAGCTTGCTAAATCGCCAGGCGCTGAAGTCGTAACGGTAATAAGTGGCGTAGTTCATGTCGTTGTTCCTTGAAGTCAGTGATGTCGCGAAAAGTTGAGGGGCTGAAAAAACAAAACCCCCGGTCGGGGAGCCGACCGGGGGTTGAGAATTCTCTGGCAGGCGACCCCTTGAGTAGTGGCCGCCGTGTGGGTATCAGGCGCGCCAGTGGCTAAACCAATACCCAAAATAAAACGCTGCCGGAGCGCAGATACCGTTCGCCCGCGCAGCCGCAACCGAGCGCAGGGCGCTGACGGTGGATAGCTGGGAAGGGCAATGCAACATGGGGTCTGTCTCCGTTCAATTCGTCGAGCTTACTAGAGGCAGGTGCAGGGTTTCAATGGGAAATTGCTATCGCGGTGAATGACTGAAGTCGAGCAGCGCTTTATGCCAGACTCGGCGATTGCTTCACGCACCCCATCAAGGAAAAGCACTGATGAGCACGTTGACGATCGCCGCGGCCCAATCGTTCTCCATCGCCGGCGACCTGCCGGCCAACATCCTCCGGCACCAGCGCTTCATCCAGGCCGCCGTGGAGCAGGGCGTGCAGTTGCTGGTGTTTCCCGAATTGTCGCTGACCGGTTACGAGCCTGACCTGGCCGCAGACCTGGCAATCGCCCCGGACGCCGCAGTGTTGCAGCCGTTGCGCGAACTGGCGCGGGAAATGGCTGTCACGGCGGTGGTTGGCATGCCGATTCGCCTCAACCCCGAGGGACCGGTGCTGATTGGCGCGCTGGTGCTGGCTGCAGATGGCTCATTGGCGGTCTACAGCAAACAGCATCTGCACCCGGGCGAGGAGCGGGCGTTTGCCGCGGGCAACGGTGGTGCGCCCTTGACCCTGGATGACACCCGGGTGGCGCTGGCGGTGTGCGCGGACTTCTGCCATGCCAGTCATCCCGCTGCGGCGGCGGCCGACGGCGCCCAGGTGTATGCCGCTGGCGTGCTGATCAGCCCTGCGGGCTACGGGGTGGACAGCGCACTTCTGCAAGGCTACGCCGCCACGCACTCGATGCTGGTGTTGATGGCCAACCACGGCGGTGCGACCGGTGGCTGGGAGTCGGCGGGACGCAGTGCGGTCTGGACGGCGGACGGCGCGTTGCTCGCTGCCGCTCCCAGCGTCGGCGATGGGCTGTTGATCGCCCGGCGTGAAGTGCAAGGCTGGGGCGCTGAGTGGCGCTCGTTGGCGGACGCTTGAAGATCGGTATCCAGGACTGTGACGAAACGTCTGTAAGGCGTTTGCCACAAGCGCTGCAAGTTGTGTCGAAAGCTTTTTTTATCGCGCCTGCCGCTAGGTCTGCCGGATGCTTTTTGCTAAGGTGTCCGGCAACCAACAAAAGACTATATCGCGGGGTGTCTGCTTGATTAGGGTGCTAGTAGTCGATGACCATGATCTCGTTCGTACAGGTATCACGCGAATGCTGGCGGACATCGATGGCCTGCAAGTAGTCGGCCAGGCCGAGTCAGGTGAAGAATCCCTGCTCAAGGCGCGCGAACTGAAACCCGATGTCGTGCTGATGGACGTCAAGATGCCTGGCATCGGCGGCCTCGAAGCCACCCGCAAACTGCTGCGCAGCCACCCGGACATTAAGGTCGTGGCGGTCACCGTCTGCGAAGAGGACCCATTCCCCACGCGCCTGCTGCAAGCAGGCGCCGCCGGCTATCTGACCAAGGGCGCCGGGCTCAACGAAATGGTCCAGGCGATCCGTCTGGTGTTTGCCGGCCAGCGCTACATCAGCCCGCAAATCGCCCAGCAACTGGCGATCAAGTCGGTGCAGCCGAGCAACGACTCGCCGTTCGACAGCCTCTCCGAGCGCGAGATCCAGATTGCCCTGATGATTGTCGGCTGCCAGAAGGTGCAGATCATTTCCGACAAACTCTGCCTGTCGCCAAAAACCGTTAACACCTACCGCTACCGCATTTTCGAAAAGCTTTCGATCAGCAGTGACGTCGAGTTGACGCTGTTGGCGGTGCGTCATGGCATGGTCGATGCCAGCCTCTGACAATGACTGATCCGTTCGATTCTGCTGCCTTCCTCTCGACCTGCAGTGGCCGCCCCGGTGTGTATCGCATGTTCGACAGCGATGCGCGCCTGCTCTACGTGGGCAAAGCCAAAAACCTGAAAAAACGCCTGGCGAGCTACTTTCGCAAGACCGGTCTCGCGCCGAAAACCGCCGCCCTGGTGGGGCGTATCGCCCAGGTCGAAACCACCATCACCGCCAACGAGACCGAGGCGCTGCTGCTCGAGCAGACGCTGATCAAGGAATGGCGGCCGCCCTACAACATCCTGCTGCGTGACGATAAGTCCTATCCGTACGTGTTCCTCTCGGATGGCGCGTTCCCGCGCCTGAGCATTCATCGCGGCGCGAAAAAGGCCAAGGGCAAATACTTCGGCCCGTACCCCAGCGCCGGTGCGATCCGCGAAAGCCTGAGCCTGCTGCAGAAGACCTTTTTCGTCCGCCAGTGCGAAGACAGTTACTACAAGAACCGTACCCGGCCGTGCCTGCAATACCAGATCAAGCGCTGCAAGGCTCCCTGTGTCGGCCTGGTGGAGCCCGAGGTGTATGCCGAGGATGTGCGGCACTCGGTGATGTTCCTCGAAGGCCGCAGCAATGCCCTGACCGACGAGCTGTCGGCGAGCATGGAGCAGGCGGCCAGCACCCTGGACTTCGAGCGCGCGGCGGAATTTCGCGACCAGATTTCCCTGCTGCGCCGGGTCCAGGACCAGCAGAGCATGGAAGGCGGCACTGGCGATGTCGACGTGGTCGCCGCGTTCGTCAATCCGGGTGGCGCCTGCGTACACCTGATCAGCGTGCGCGGTGGACGGGTGCTGGGCAGCAAGAACTTTTTCCCGCAGGTGGGTATCGAGGAGGAAGTCGCCGAGGTCATGGCGGCATTTCTCGGACAGTATTTCATCAGCAGTCCGGAACGCGACTTGCCCAGCGAGCTGATCGTCAACGTGGTCCACGAGGACTTCCCGGCACTGATCGAAGCCATTCACGAGTTGCGTGGTCGCGAGTTGACCATCAGCCACAGGGTGCGCGGCACGCGGGCGCGCTGGCAGCAGCTGGCGGTGACCAATGCCGAACAGGCGCTCAGCGCGCGCCTGGCCAATCGTCAGCACGTCGCCGCACGCTTCGACGCCCTGGCCGAAGTGCTCAAGCTGGATGAGCCACCGCAGCGCCTGGAGTGCTATGACATCAGTCACTCCAGCGGCGAAGCCACGGTGGCGTCCTGCGTGGTGTTCGGGCCGGAAGGGCCGCTGAAGTCCGACTACCGACGCTACAACATTGAAGGCGTGACCCCGGGCGATGACTACGCGGCGATGCACCAGGCCCTGACCCGGCGCTTCAGCAAACTCAAGGACGGCGAGGGCAAGTTGCCGGACATCCTGCTGGTGGACGGCGGCAAGGGCCAGTTGTCGATGGCCCGCGATGTGCTCAATGAATTGGCGGTGCCCGACCTGATTCTGTTGGGCGTGGCCAAGGGCGCGACGCGCAAGGCCGGCTTCGAAACCCTCTACCTGAATGACGCCGCCCACGAATTCACCCTGCGCGGCGACTCGCCGGCGCTGCACCTGATTCAGCAGATCCGTGATGAAGCCCACCGTTTTGCGATTACCGGTCACCGTGCCCGTCGTGGTAAAACCCGTCGCACCTCGACGCTCGAAGGCGTGGCTGGGGTAGGGCCGACCCGTCGTCGCGACCTGTTGAAACATTTTGGTGGATTGCAGGAGCTGTCTCGTGCAAGCATCGAAGAGATCGCCAAAGCACCAGGGATCAGTAAAAAGCTCGCAGAGTTGATTTATGCAAACCTGCACAGCGAGTAGAATGCCCCCTCACCTCGTAGCCAGTTGTGCCGATGAATATCCCTAATCTGATCACCGTTCTACGCGTCCTGCTTATCCCGATCTTTATTTTGCTGTTCTACATGCCATACCACTGGAGCTATATGGCTGCCAGTTCGGTCTTTGCCTTCGCCGCGGCGACGGACTGGCTGGATGGTTACCTGGCGCGCCGGCTGGAACAGAGCACACCGTTCGGGGCGTTTCTCGACCCGGTGGCCGACAAGCTGATGGTCGCCGTGGCCCTGGTGTTGCTGGTCCAGGAACACGCCAACCTGTGGCTGACTTTGCCAGCGGCGGTGATCATTGGTCGCGAAATCGTCATCTCCGCCTTGCGCGAGTGGATGGCCGAAATCGGCGCACGGGCCCAGGTGGCCGTGTCCAACCTCGGCAAATGGAAAACCGCTGCGCAAATGCTGGCGCTGGTGATCCTGCTGGCCAATCCGTCGGACTTCAGCTTTTGGGTGTTGGTGGGCTACGTCCTGCTGATGCTTTCCGCCGGCCTGACCCTGTGGTCGATGGTGCACTACCTGCGCGCCGCCTGGCCGCACCTGAAAACCGATCTGGACAAAAAATAAAACTATTTTGAATCAAGGGCTTGACGCGTATTCGAATTTCGCTAGAATACGCCCACCAAGACGCGGGAATAGCTCAGTTGGTAGAGCACGACCTTGCCAAGGTCGGGGTCGCGAGTTCGAGTCTCGTTTCCCGCTCCAAATATCGATCTACAGAGTTTCATTGAATTCTGTGAATCATTGAAAATAGACGCTTAGGCGTCTTTTTTCGTTCCAGTGCGATCCACCGAAATCCGCCTCCAGCCACGTTTTTTAAGTACATTTTTAAGTACAAAGAATCCGGGTGGCAGGCAAAGCGGTTTTTGAGTGGAGCGTCCCGGTCCGGCATCGATATACATCTCCTCGATCCTACGAGACGGGAGATGTACTCATGGCCTTGACCGATACCGCCGTTCGCCAGGCGAAGCCTTCCGGTAAAAACTACACCCTCAGAGACTCGGGCGGGCTTGCGCTGTTCGTGGGGCCCAAGGGTGCCAAGCAATGGCACTTCCGCTGCTATTGGCTGGGCAAGCAGGCGCGCATTTCACTGGGCGTTTACCCGGCAGTCAGCCTTAAATAGGCGCGCACGGCGCGGTGGAGTGATGGCGGTCGAGTTCGAAGTAGTTGAACCCGGCATGGAACGGCAGGTGCCGTGGCGCCACCGGCAAAGGCAGCAGCGGGATACCTGGCAATTGCAGGCTGGTCCAGCTTTCCTATGGCGTGGACTCCTCAATTTGACCCCATTGGAAAAAGGAAGGTGAGCGCCATCAGGGTGCCGTTTTGGATTCCAGGTCGATATCGGCGGGCCACTGAACTTTGGGTGCCAGGCGGCGGACGAGGTTGAAGGTCACGTCTTCGTTGTTCCAGTCGCGAGGTGGGCGCGGGAAGGTGGGCAGGGCGTGCGGGCCTTGTTGCATGAAGAGTTGGGCCATGGCCCAGAACATTTCGCCCTGTTGAATTTCGTGGGCGAAATGAAAGCGATCAATCACGTGGTGGGTACCGGGTTTCACCACGGCAAGGGTGACGGTTTCGATGAGGCCGCCGCTGCCCATGGGGCCGTACACGCTGCAGGCTTCGGCGCGCAGATCATCCCAGTCATAGACTTCAGCGCGTACGCCCCAGGCGGTGCGGCTGAAGGGTCTGAGGCCGTCGTGGTTGAAACGATAGACATAGACTTTGCGTCGCAACCGGTTGAAGCGGATGGGTTCGTCGCGGGGGGCTTCGACGTCCATTCGCCAGGCATGAATACCGAACCAAAACAGGACAATGGATAAACCGAGGCAGACAAGAATGAAGCCCCAATCAACAGATTCCAACGGCGCAGGAGGGAGGATTAGGGGAGCTGTAAGCAGGAGAAAGGACAAACCTAGAATAGCTATCGCCAACCAGGCGCCTAGCCCTCGTATTCTCAGTGCCGAGCGTGGTAGTTCCAGGTAAATGGTGTCCACATGATTAGGCGGACTTGGCAGCGCCGGCGGATAGGGGACGGTGCTGGGAGCTTGATCCGGCTTTGGCAGATCGCGTTTCCAGGCAGGCGCTGGTGGATCGAGTAACGGTTCGGTGAATACCATTAAGGCGCCGTCCTTGATTGCAGATCAATGTCTGCGGGCCATTGCACTTTCGGGGCGAGGCGGCGGGCAAGATTGAAGCGCACGTCTTCGTTGTTCCAGTCGCGTGGTGGTCTGGGGAAAGTGGGCAGGGCTTGCGGGCCTTGCTGCATGAACAGTTGGGCCATGGCCCAGTACATTTCGCCCTGCATGGTGCCGTGGGCGAAATGGAAGCGCTCGCGAACCTGACAGGTGCCGGGCTTTACCACGGCGATGCTGACCGATTCGATCAGCCCGCCAGTGCCCATGGGGCCATATACGCTGCTCACCTCGGCGCGCAGATCATCCCAATCGTAAACCTCCGTACGTACGCCCCATGCAGTTCGGCTAAGGGGGCGTAGCCCGTTGTGGTGGAAGCGATAGACGTAGACTTTACGGCGCAGGCGGTTGAAGCGGATGGGCTCGTCGCGGGGAGATTCTACGTCCATCCGCCAAGCGTACACACCACCCCATATTCCGATAATGAACAATATTAGGATGGTAAGAGTGACGATTAATGAGGAAGAATCCCATGTTTCAAGAGGCAGGATGATCGGGAACGGAGCAAAGGCCAGTGCGAAAAATAATGCTGCAAGCCATGGTCCGGCACCTCGTGTTCTGACTGTAGAGCGCCGCAACTCAAGGTAAGTTTCGTCAACATGATTGGGCGAATTTGACAGTACTGGTGGATAAGGCTCAATGCTCGGTACCTCGGTTGGTTTTGGCAGATCGCGCTTCCAGCCGGGGGCCGGTGGGTCGAGCAAAGGTTCTGTGAAGAACATGAGAGAACTCCGGAGGGAATAAAGATTGGAGTAGGCAGTCAGGGTTAGCGCTGCATACCCATCGGGTACGGTGCGATCGGGCCAGTAGGTGAGCGACAGAATGGCCCCTTCGATTTTCTGGTGGGGTCTTAGTCATCTTTCTCACTCCTGATCGCCCAGAACTGCAGCTCCAGCTCCGGGAATTCGTCGGCAATATGGAAACCGAATCCGCTGCCGCTGCTCAGGCTTTGCCAGGTGGGGTGATGGCGGTCGAGTTCGAAGTAGCTGAACCCGGCATGGAACGGCAGGTGCCGTGGCGCCACCGGCAACGGCAACAGAGGAATGCCCGGCAGTTGCAGGCTGACCAGTTGTTCCAAACCTTCGGTGGAGCTGATCTTGATCTGCTTGGGCAACTGCTGGCGCAGGGTCTCAGCGGGCAGTTCGGCGCGCACGGCGAGGATGAATTCGGCGTTGTCCAGCAGGCGTTTGTCGTTCAAGGCAGCGGTGCGTACGCCGTATTGCTGCACGACAATCGGCAGCGACACCGCACGCGGTTGCAGCACGGTGCCCAAGGCGCGGCGCAGGGTGTGTTCCAGGAGCTGGAAGGACTCGCGCAGGTTCTCGTGCTGGTAGGCCGGGTATTCCTGGGGCAGGTGACCTTCATCGGTAAAGGTCACCAGTTCGCCGCAGGCCTGAGCCAGTGCGATGTACAGCCGTTCCGGGTGGACCTGGCGCTGGCGAGCCAGGTGCTGGAACAACGGGAACAAGCGGTTGAGGGTTTGCAGCAGGTTGAAGTCGGTGACATCGGCCACGCCTGACTGCCCCGGCGAGCCAATGCGTTGGGCCAGGTTCTGAGCGCGTGCGCGCATCAACCCGGCCACTTCACCCAGGTAGCGGTGCAAAGCCGGCACGGCATGCACGGACAGGCTGGTGGGGTAGAAGTGCTCGTCCATCACCAGGCTGCCATCCGGACGCTTGTCTTTGATCCTGCCCCGGACGGTGTCGGTGGAGGCGTTGCGGTAATCATGTTTCAGTTGCGACGCACGCTTGAGATAAGAAAAATTCCAACAGGAACTATTGCTCCGCCTGTTGCGATGACCAGCATATAGTTGGCGTCAAAGATAATAGCTATGAGAAGTAAGCTGATATAGCCGGCGAGTAGTGCTCCTCCTAATAATTGTGCCTTGAATGAACCATAGAAATAGGTTTGCATGGGGGGGCTTCTTTAAGCTTTATCTGTTTTTGCTGCCATAGTTTCATGGCATATTCAAAGTCTTTATAAAATATCTTGTAGTGTTCGATGTTTTTTCTGTCTCCTTGTAAAAGTAAAGTGATACTTCCTGCTCTTCTTATTTTTATATAGTCGTCCAGGTTGAATTGTAGAATTTGTGAGAAGTATATGGTTTTGCATTTTGAGAATTGGATGTGGTCCTCGTGAACTATTCCATGTTCTTTTATAGGGGGGAATACAATCATTGAAAAAAATATTGGCAATGCTAGTACTGTCGTTGCACTTACTAGGGTTTCAGTTGTAGTCAAGTGCTCTCCTAGTGTGATGAGTATGATTAAAGGTCCGATGAGCGAAATTATGAGGCTCGCTTGGTGAAGGTGGGTGGCTATTGTAACGTTGGATTTCGTATTGTTTGTATTCGTGTGATGCATAAATTTCTCTTCTGGATGCTCCTGTATAGAGCGGCTTGTATTGCGCGCTATATTTTTTAGGAGGTTGGATGTTATTTTGGGGGGGTTACAGGTGCTATTTGTCTGTCATCTATTGTTTCGCTGAACCACCCGTCGGCGGTGAAAATCAGAGGGGCGGGGGCTGTCAGTACTAGCGTTGGTTGTTCAAGGGGGCTGGGCTGATATAGATACTCCAATGCAACGTGTGCGTCCTCATGCATTGAGAGTGACCATTCTCTTTCTGGCCCTAGTTCATGATCGTTTCTAATTAGGTACTGATGCTCATAGTTGAAGGGTTGGCTTCCGGTGGCGTATATGATAGGGGCTTTAATGTCGGTAAGCCTTCGCCCGTTTAGTGTCACATTTATATACCAGGCAAAGCGCTCCCCCCCCTTTGAACTAGGAAAGATACAACGGATCGTTAGGGTGCCAGTATTGCTCAGGCGATGCTGATCCCATTTTGCACTTAGGCGAGGGCGGTAGATTAGGCTGTGAAATGCTTCCAGTTCTTGATGTTGAGTAAAGTGTTTGGAGTGTGATCCCCAAGCGCTATGTTTGAGCCAAATATCAATTGGGCCGTGTTCAGCCTCTCCAGCTTTTAGAGAGAAATAGATTACCGCACCCAGAGATACCAATCCGATTACAGCCCACCCGAAAGGTCCTGCCCACCATACAGTTACGGTGGTGCCAGTTGCTACTGTAGCGGCTGTTGCAATACCCCCGGTGTATGTAGCGACTGTTAGAAAAATACCAGCGAGGGCTGCGTACAAATACGATTCAGCTTGCTCTGGATTCCGGTTACTTACAGAGTTTACAGCTTTGATCCCGTCTGATATGGCGAATAACGCAGCCGCACCGGCACCCAAAAGGGCTACCCCATATTTGGCGGATAGGTATCTTGCACCGGTAGCTAATTCTAGGTGTCCACTTTGGGTGGCTCTAAAGGCTACATACGCGGCAGTTACTTCTATTCCCGTTCCGATGAGTGTGCCTGCCCCTCCTAGTAAAGCCGCGAGACTTGCGCTGTCGAAATCGCTTTTCTTGGCAGCTTGTACGGTTTGCCACATTCCTACAATGGCCAATACTCCACCTATCCCTACAAATAAATGCCCCGTCGGTTCTTTCAGTCGTTTCAATCCGTTGATCAGCGGATTTCCTTCCGGCAGGACCGACTGCGTCGGTGGCAAAGCTGGACGTTCAATATGAGTTCCGTTTGCAACGTGATATTCAAACTCGCCGATTTTGACCCATTCATACAAGTTGACCCGCACTCCGATGGCGTTTGAAGTGACGGTGGTATCGAAGATCCCATTCCAACGCTTGAGCACGTCCGAGCCAAGTACCTGATAGTTTTGAAGTTCCTGGATGAACTGCAAGTATTGGGTGGCGCTGATCTCGTGTAGGATCAGCGTGGCATCAAACCGCATCTCCATCACATGGCGTAGCCGTCGGATCAAAATATCGCCTTTATTCGCCGAAGGAACTGCTTGTAGCAGACTAATCATCTCGTTAGTCGTTGAGGTGCCCTTATGGCGATCTAAATATGTATCCAGCACCTCGAAGAGACCCTTAGAAATTTTGGCGGGATTCACTAGTCGCGTCAAAAGGTCTGGATTTCCTTGCGTTATTGCCAGCCAGTAAAGGCTGTTCTTGATGGGTGTATTTATATGTACGCTCAGCTCAGCAACGCCTTCATCACTATGTACTAATGCTCCGAGGCACTGGAGTACGGTATATTCGAAGGCCTTAGCATTGGCTATGACACTCAAGTCAAAGAGTTCGAGAGCGAGCCGAAGTAAATGGTCTGGATGGGCAAGTTTTGCCCAAGATGTTACATCTTCAACGGCCCGTGTAATGGGCACCTCATAGGCAGCAATTTGTTTGGCATAGGTCACTGGAAAACACTGGGCTTCAGCTAAATTCACCAATTGCTTTTGCCGGTCGAATACGTCTTTCAATTCCGGAGGATGAGCTTGCTGAAAGTACCCGTTGATACATTTAGCACTACTGAGTTTATGGGAATTGTCACTAGCAAATTTTGTTTTCGCCTGCACGGCGCGGGCAGCGAGGTGATTGAGTTCACTGGCGATACCAATTGGGTCATGAAGAACCAAGGCCATCGGCTGGATGTCAATGCGGGCCATCAGCGCCTTGAGCATTTCGTCATTAATCCTGCTTCCGTTGATTGGCCTGGATTGAATCTCACTCCAGGGCATCGGATGGCCGCTGGCAATCGACGATAGGTTTTTCCATGCGAGCGCGGGTACAAGCTCTGGAACCAGTTCCTTGAGTTGGCTACTGGGAAATACATGGGACTGTTTTGCACCTTGGGCTGGTTTTACTTGGGTTGCAAGACGACTACGTAATTGATGTGTGTCCTGCTCAATCTTCCAAAGCGTGCAATGGCTAAGCATGATTTCACTGACCATTATCCAAACTGTATCGGCGGTGCGGGATTCTGGTGCGGGGATGTAGGCGGTAGCGCCAAATAGATCTGGACGGGCGTGGTTGCCAGGTATTGGGTCGTTTTGATCCTTTTCACTCCACCAAAGGGATGCAAAACGTCCGTCGTCGGTGACCAAGTAGTGTTGGGTCCACATACGCCCGTTCTCGAAATAGAAAAGGTAGGCATAGTTGCCGGGGCGTAGCACCCGCAAACCGTAATGCTTTCCTCCCTTAAGTTTTGGGTATCCAGCTGTACTCAGATTCCCGAATATTTTACCTAGAGGGGTATCGGAAATTGCATAGCGCAATGGATAGACCGGTATGCAGCGTTGGCAGGGCAGGTTATTGATGAATTTACCAACCACTGCTTCGCTGGGATGAGGAGGTTGCAGTGCTTTTTTATGAGATGTACACATAGTCCGTCCTTAAGCCGACTCGGATACTAGTTGTTTAAGGCGTGCTTCGCTTTCAGCCAGGCGCTGGCGAGCGTCGATAGCCCTGTTGCTAAGCACGGTTCTTAGCTGGCCATCGTTGAGAAAATACTGCTGTGGGTGGGTCAATCGGAGATATAAGTAGTGAAAAGCATCGCGCTCTCGAATCAGGCCTAGCCCGGTGGCTTCTTGGATAAATATATTCAGCCGTTGGGAAAGCTCATTTTTTCCCAGTGATTGAGCTAAATCTGGGTTTATCTGGTTGGCACGTTTGGCCGCAGAACGCATGAACCATTCATGGTTCGCTCGATTGAGAGCCGCTTCTTCATCGGGCGTCAGGATGAACTCACCCGACTCTTTAAGGGCAGGACCGGGGTAAGGATTTCGTGCTTGTAGCCATTCGTTATTTATGCCTTCAAGGCATGTCCAAATCAAAGAGTGGATAGGGCCAGAGAGTTGTGCCCAGCGAGAGGAGGACAAAGCTTCGGCCAGCTCCTCCAACTGTCGTGGCATTGCGATATTAAACAACAACTGATTTCCATCCGGTGCTGTCAATACTCGAAGGTTGCGTAAATGGCTGAGCAGTGTTTCTTCGTCTGCGTTGGTCACAATGATCAGTCCTCCTGAGTCTTGTGCCCATCTTTCTGAGAAGACCTGCAGGAGTTTATCGTCAAGTGGTACTAATAACGGTCCTTCACGGTACCCAGGGGCGTTGTACTCCCACTCTGTTCCGCGCCAAAGCCAATGGTGCTGTAATCGTCCTGAGATGGCCGCTACATCGCTATCAAGCGTTGGGCTATTAGTACCATTAAGCCAAAGCCAAGGATGGCCTTGCTGCATCAGTGTTGACAGGGTGGGTTTACTGACCGGTTGCAGAGTTTTCTGGGACCAAGGCTGCATTTCAATAACGGCCATTTATTGTGACCTCTCTGTGCAGTTGCAAGGGATGCGCAGGCATCTACCGTCGGCGCGGAGACCGCAAAATTGGTCTATGACCTTCCCGGTGTTGACGGAACTTGGTACAGTCAAAGTGTTGCCGCCCCCGGCCGCTACCAGCTCCGTTGGGCCTTTTATATGAATCATTACCCCATTTAGCGTGATGCCATTTGCATCTATACAGATGCTTCCTCCTGGGCCTTCTATAAAAAGACTTTGGCTGGCCTGCAAAATAAAACGGGTGGTCTTTTGTTCGATTGCTTTTCCTACCTCAAGTCGATGGTGTCCTTGGATCGTGTGCTCAACATTTCCTCCAGTTTCTATTGTGTGATTGACGGTCGTCTGGTCATAGCGGCTGTTGCCTACCTTTTCTTTGCGATCTTTTCCGATGTTTATCGTTTGGTTACGACCAATTGAGAAAAAACCATCCTGCGTGATTTTTACCTCCTCATCGTTACCAACTATCTCGGTTCGATCATTGCCGATCTCTATTTTCTCGTCGTGAACAATCTTTTCGTGGCGGTCATTGCCGACGAAGATGCCGTTGTTGTTTTTGATATGAACGTTCTTGTCTTTTTCGGCGTGGATAAAGACTTCCTGTTGCCCCAACTCATCCTCAAAACGCAGCTCATTGAAACCTTCACCCTTATGTGTTCGGCTTTTGATGGTCATCCGCGTCTTGTGCTTGGGCAGCTCATACGGCGGCAGGTTGGTCTCGCGGTAGGTGCGGCCCGTGGCGATGGGTTGGTCAGGATCGCCGTCGAGGTAGCCAATGATCAGCTCTTGGCCGATTCGCGGCACGGCCATGGCGCCCCAGGTTGCCCCGGCCCAGCCCTGCGCCACACGGATCCAGCACGAACTCTGATCGTTGTTTTTATCCGTGCGATCCCACGGAAATTGCACCTTGACCCGGCCCCATTCATCGCAATAGATCTCTTCACCTGGCGGGCCGACCACCGTGGCGATCTGCGGACCGTCGATGCAGGGCTTGTCACGCAGCGGGGCTTTCCAGTCGGAGGTCCAGCGGATGGCACTGGCGGTCATTTCATAGGATGTGCCGTGGTCGCTGCCGAACGCTTCTTCCTGCAGGCTGGTGTGCTGCTTGCCTTCGTGGATGAGGGCGATGGTGCGCCAGCGGTCGTTGAAGTCTTCGCGCGGGTGGTCGCTGAGGTCGAACGCCAACCCCGGTTGCAGGCGCGCATCGTCGCCTTTGAGGTGAGCGAGTTTGGCGTCGTTGCGCAACGCAGCCAAGCGTGTCTTGGTAAAGGGCTTGCCGGCGATGTCGCGCTTGTAGCGGCCGGGGTAGTCGTAGCGTTCGTAATCCTTGTGCTGGTTGTTCAGGTCCTGGTCGCCGCTGGCGGTGTGCTGCTGGTTGTAGCGCGGGTGGGTGAAGGTGTAGTCGCGCTGCACCTGCACGGCGGTGCGCACCTGTTCGGTGTAGTGGAAACGATTCAACGCCGGTTCTGTTGCATCGCCGCCAGCCATCGGCTGGTAGATCACCGGGCAGTCGGTGTGGGTGCCGATGGTGCCCAGGCCGCCGACGCGGTCGGTGAGGACGAGGGTATGGCCGTCGGCGCGGTGTTCGAAGGTGTAGAGCAGGCCTTCTTCGGCGGCCAGGCGCGCGATGAAGTCGAGGTCGGTTTCGCCGGCCTGTACGCAGTATTCGCGGGGTTGGTGCTCGAAGCAGATGTCGCTGCGCAGGTCGGTCAGATTTTGTTCGGCCAGCACGCTGGTGATGATGTCGGGCACGGTCTGGCCCTGGAAGATGCGCCAGTTGGAGCGCAGGCCGAAACGCGCCAGGGTCGGTTCGACTACGGCGGTGTAGCGGGTGCGGCGAAAGCCGGTGTCGCCTTGCTGGAACAGGCTGACCAGACCGTGCACGTAACGCACTGGAGTCTCGCCACGCCAGAGAGTGAACAGCCCCGCCAGATCGAGTACCCGATTGAAGTCGATGGCGGCGTTGTGACTGACCAGCTCCAGTTCAAGCTTGAAGGGCTGGGATAGGCCCTCTTCAAGGGTGAACGAGACCACTTCGAAGGGATCGCCCTTCAAGGGCTCAAAGGTGAAACGCAGATCGCTTTGGCCGGGCATGAGGCCTCCTTATCAAGGTATGGGGGTCAGTCGATCAACCAGCTGCCATCACCGTTTTCCAACTCGCCATCGTGGTCGGTGGTATCGCCGACTCGGGCTACTGGTTGTCCGTTGACGATCATCGAGGGCGAGCCGCTGGTGATCACGGCACCGCAGCCGAGGGTGTCGCCAACACGGGCGATGGCTCGCCCGTTGACTTTGAAACTCTCCGATCCACTCTCCACAGTGGTGGGTCCGCACAATGGGCAATCATGGTCGTGACCGACCAGAACGACGGCAGGCATAGGGCCTCCTTGTAAATATTGATTCAGCGAACATTCCGCCGCCTGGGCGGCGGAACGTACCGGTTGGCGGTTAAGCCGGCTTGCGCCAGTCATCCGAAGCTTCAGTACCCGCCACCACATGGCTCCAGCTGACCTTGCGGTAGGCCAGGCTGGTCTTGATTAGCTGGGTGTAGTTGGCGTTGTCGGTGTCCTGTGCGTGGGGCAGTACGGTGTGGATCTCGACGACGGTGGCGTCTTCCAGTTTGGTGGTGAAGAAGTGCTGTTGTTTGCCCTCAGAGCAGGTGCGGAACCACTTGACCTCAACGGTCGGCAGCATTTCGCCGGTGGCCAGTGCCTGGTAGAGCATGGGCGAGGCTTTGCTCAGGGCGCTGGTGAAGATCAGCGGTTTATGCACGCGCTGCCCGGCCGGCTGGCCACTTTGCGGGTCGGTAGGCGTGGTGATCTGATGGTCGATCTCCTGTGCAAGGATTTCGTCCTCGTGGCCTTCCACATAAACGTTGCCCACCGAATCAGCGGTGAAGGCACCCTTGGTGATATGGCCCTGATTTTTACCGTGGATACTGATGTACGCGGGTGTTGGCATGACATGCTCCTTGTCGCGATTAATGAACGACCGTGGGGTCGCGGGTATTGGCCGATGCGGCCATGGCTTTGCAGGCGCTCGACATGAGCGCGCTGAAAATTGGTTAAAGGGTGAGAATCCGTTCCAGGGAAACCAGCACTTGCTGACTGATTGTGTTCAGGCGGATCGAATAGATCGTGTAGGCGACGGTCAGCACGACGGTGGCCAAAGCCCACGGTGTCCACAGCGGCCACGCGCGCTTGATCCGATAGTTGCGCGGTGCGACGTTAGTCAGTGGGTCGGTCAGGCGTTTGGGTGTTTCTCCGCGCAGGGGGCGCAGCAGGCTGTGCAACTGGTTGATGATCTTCTGTATGTCGTCATCGCCCTTGGTATGGGCGCCGTATTTGCCTTTGAGGCCGGAGATCAGGCACTGGTACATGAACTCCAGCACATGCTGGTATCTCGCCGCTTCGGGGATCATGTTGTTCATGACGGTGAAGAATTTTTCGCCGCCTCGGGTTTCGCCGTGGAATTGGCTGAGCAACGAGCGTGCGCTCCAACTGGAGAGCCTGCCCCAGGTGGTGCTCATGACCACCTCGTCCAGCAACAGGCACAGGCTGTAGGAGTAGGCCTTGAGCGTGCCCGAGTCGTAGTCGAGCTGGCTGACCTCTTCCATGATCGTGGTGATCTGGTTGCTGACGCTTTGGTAGAGCGCGGGCACGTCATCGTGCTGGTCCAGACGGCGCAGGCGGATCACCAGGCCGATCAGCGGCGTGGCGGCATCGCATAGCGGGTTCCAGGCCAGGCCGCGCATGTCGAATTCAGGGTCAGCCAAGTGTGTTTGGCTGCTGACAGTAATCGTTTGGCCGTCAAAGTCGATGGCGCCGGAGACTTCCTCGTGATGCCATGAATCTGGTGTGGTCTTAGTCATCTTTCTCACTCCTGATCGCCCAGAACTGCAACTCCAACTCCGGGAATTCGCCGGCAATATGGAAACCGAATCCGCTGCCGCTGCTCAGGCCTTGCCAGGTGGGGTGATGGCGGTCGAGTTCGAAGTAGCTGAACCCGGCATGGAACGGCAGGTGACGTGGCGCCACCGGCAACGGCAACAGAGGAATGCCCGGCAGTTGCAGGCTGACCAGTTGTTCCAAACCTTCGGTGGAGCTGATCTTGACCTGCTTGGGCAACTGCTGGCGCAGGGTCTCAGCGGGCAGTTCGGCCCGCACAGCGAGGATGAATTCGGCGTTGTCCAGCAGGCGTTTTTCATTCA
>NZ_JALJRO010000022.1:0-94048 GCF_024519635.1 Pseudomonas sp. Pse1 | reverse complement strand
CCGCGACCCCCGGCGTGACAGGCCGGTATTCTAACCGACTGAACTACCGCTGCGCGTCGGTGGAAGCATTTCAGCATCCGCCCTGCTTACGCAGGACTCTCGGGAGTGGTGGGTGATGACGGGATCGAACCGCCGACATTCTGCTTGTAAGGCAGACGCTCTCCCAGCTGAGCTAATCACCCGTTTGCATCTCCGAGGCCGCGAAATTTACGCAGATACCGAAGCTAAGTCAATAGCAGGATTGAAGTTTTTCTGAAAAAGGCGGATTTGTGCATGACGCAAAGGGGGCCATGACCGTTGAGCCGCTTTCGCGAGCGGGCTCACTCCTACCGTTGAATGTATCTCGAATGCGGGAGCGAGCCTGTTTGCGATTGAATTAGTCGCTGTAAATCATTTTCTTGGTCATGCCGCCGTCTACCACAAACTCTTGCCCAGTGACGAAACCGGCATTTCTCGACAACAGCCAGGCCACCATCGCCGCCACGTCTTCAACTGTGCCTACCCTGCCCGCTGGATGCTGGGCGTGGTCGGCGTCGCTGAGGGGTTCGGCGCGGCGTGCAGAGGGATCACGGGCGTCGATCCACCCCGGGCTGACCGCGTTGACCCGAATCTCCGGGCCAAGGCTGATCGCCAGCGCGTGGGTCAGGGCCAGCAGACCGCCCTTGCTCGCCGCGTAGGCCTCGGTGTCCGGCTCCGACTGCCCGGCACGGGTCGAGGCCAGGTTGACGATGGCACCGTTATGCGCCCGCAGGTACGGCGCGCAGTGCTTGGCCAACAACATCGGCCCACTGAGATTGACCGCCAGAACGCGGTTCCAGTACGCCAGGTCGAGACTTTCCAGGGTGATGTTGCGCGGCTCGGCAACCGCCGCATTGCACACCAATGCATCGAGGCGGCCGAACTGCCCCAGCACCTCGGCCACGCCACGGGTCACCTGCTCCTCGTCGGCCACGTCCATGGTGATGAACCAGGCATGTTCGCCCAAGGCCTTGGCGACTTTGGAGCCACGCTCACGATCGAGATCGGTCAGCACCACCTGCCAGCCTTCGCTGATCAACCAGGCAGCGATGCCCAGACCGATGCCGCGAGCAGCACCGGTGACCAGGGCGACCCGGCCGTTGGCGCCGCTGATCGGCGCGGACAACTCGATCACAAGGCAGCCAGCCCGCGCGCCAGGTCGGCTTGCAGGTCGGCCACATCTTCCAGGCCCACGGCAATCCGGATCAGGCTGTCACGGATCCCCGCCGCTTCCCGCTCCTGTGGCGCCAGACGGCCGTGGGAGGTGGTGCTCGGGTGGGTGATAGTGGTCTTGCTGTCGCCCAGGTTGGCGGTGATCGAGATCAGCCGGGTCGCATCGATAAAGCGCCAGGCGCCCTCTTTACCGCCCTTGACCTCGAAACTCACCACGGCGCCGAAACCTTTCTGCTGGCGCTGGGCCAGTTCGTGCTGCGGATGGCTCTTGAGGCCGGCGTAGTGGACTTTCTCGATACCGTCCTGCTGCTCCAGCCATTCGGCCAGTTGCTGGGCGTTGGCGCAGTGCGCCTTCATCCGCAGGTTCAGCGTCTCCAGACCTTTGAGGAAAATCCAGGCGTTGAACGGGCTAAGGGTCGGCCCGGCGGTACGCAGGAAGCCAACCACTTCTTTCATCTGCTCGCTGCGACCAGCGACTACGCCGCCCATGCAACGACCCTGGCCGTCGATGAACTTGGTCGCCGAATGCACCACCACGTCGGCGCCCAGCTTCAGCGGCTGCTGCAAGGCCGGGGTGCAGAAGCAGTTGTCGACCACCAGCATCGCGCCCTTGGCATGGGCCACTTCCGACAGCGCGGCAATATCCACCAGCTCGGCCAGGGGATTGGATGGCGATTCGACGAACAGCAGCTTGGTATTGGCCTTGATGGCCGCATCCCAGCCGGACAGGTCGGCCAGGGGCACGTAGTCGACTTCGATACCGAAGCGCTTGAAGTACTTTTCGAACAGGCTGATGGTCGAGCCAAACACGCTGCGCGAAACCAGCACGTGATCGCCGGCGCTGCACAGGCTCATGACCACCGCCATGATCGCGGCCATGCCGGTCGCGGTGGCCACAGCCTGCTCGGCGCCTTCCAGCGCAGCTATGCGCTCTTCGAAAGCGCGCACGGTGGGGTTGGTGTAGCGCGAGTAAACGTTGCCCGGCACTTCGCCAGCAAACCGCGCGGCGGCGTCGGCGGCCGTGCGGAATACGTAGCTGGAGGTGAAGAACATCGGATCACCGTGCTCACCTTCCGGCGTACGGTGCTGACCGGCACGTACGGCCAGGGTATCGAACGCTACGCCTTCGAGGTCGCTGTCCAGCCGACCGGCATCCCAATCCTGACTCATGCTGTCACTCCTTGCCCTGCTCTTGAAAAAGGTCTTTGGTAGATACAAAAACCGGCCCCTGGGGGCCGGCATTTACTCAGTTGTTGTACAGATCGATGATCGCACTGACCGCCTGGGTCTTGACCTTGGAGGCATCGTTACGCGCCTGCTCGATCTTGTTCAGGTACGCCTCGTCGACGTCGCCGGTGACGTACTTGCCGTCAAACACTGCGCAATCGAACTGCTCGATCTTGATCTTGCCGCCACCGACCGCTTCGATCAAGTCAGGCAGGTCCTGATAGATCAGCCAGTCGGCACCGATCAGGTCGGCCACGTCCTGGGTCGAACGGTTGTGGGCAATCAGCTCGTGGGCGCTTGGCATGTCGATGCCGTACACGTTCGGGTAGCGAACGGCCGGTGCCGCGGAGCAGAAGTAGACGTTCTTGGCACCCGCTTCGCGAGCCATCTGGATGATCTGCTTGCAGGTGGTGCCGCGCACGATCGAGTCGTCCACCAGCATCACGTTCTTGCCGCGGAATTCCAGCTCGATGGCGTTGAGCTTCTGGCGTACGGATTTTTTCCGTGCTGCCTGACCCGGCATGATGAAGGTCCGGCCGATATAGCGGTTCTTGACGAAACCTTCGCGGAATTTCACGCCCAGGTGGTTCGCCAGCTCCAGAGCTGCGGTGCGGCTGGTGTCCGGGATCGGGATGACCACGTCGATGTCGTGTTCAGGACGCTCGCGCAGGATCTTCTCGGCCAGCTTCTCACCCATGCGCAGACGGGCCTTGTAGACCGATACGCCATCGATGATCGAATCCGGACGCGCCAGGTAGACGTGTTCGAAGATGCACGGGGTCAGGGACGGGTTGGTCGCGCACTGACGGGTGTGCAACTTGCCGTCTTCAGTGATGTAGACCGCTTCGCCTGGCGCCAGGTCGCGAATCAGGGTGAAGCCCAGCACGTCCAGGGAAACGCTTTCCGAGGCGATCATGTACTCGACGCCTTCGTCGGTGTGACGCTGGCCGAACACGATCGGGCGGATGCCGTGCGGGTCACGGAAACCGACGATGCCGTAGCCGGTGATCATGGCCACGACCGCGTAACCACCGACGCAACGGTTGTGCACGTCGGTCACGGCGGCGAACACGTCTTCTTCGGTTGGCTGCAACTTGCCGCGCTGGGCCAGTTCGTGAGCGAACACGTTGAGCAGGACTTCCGAGTCGGAGCTGGTGTTGACGTGGCGCAGGTCAGATTCGTAAATCTCCTTGGCCAGCTGTTCAACGTTGGTCAGGTTGCCGTTGTGCGCCAGAGTGATGCCATACGGCGAGTTGACGTAAAACGGTTGAGCTTCGGCCGAAGTCGAGCTACCAGCGGTCGGATAACGCACATGACCAATGCCCATCTGACCGACCAGGCGCTGCATGTGACGCTGCTGAAACACGTCACGTACCAGGCCATTGTCCTTGCGCAGGAATAACCGGCCATCGTGGCTGGTCACAATACCGGCAGCGTCCTGGCCGCGGTGCTGGAGGACGGTTAGCGCGTCATACAGCGCCTGATTGACGTTCGACTTACCGACGATACCGACGATGCCACACATGCGACGCAACCCCTACTTAATGAAACTGAACTGAACACGACTCACTGCGGCGTTTTCGCCGTCGGCAAGAGGTGCTCCTTGAACGGTAATTCAGCGGGTACGCTGATACCGCTGGCCAGCCACTGACTGCTCCACCCCAATATGAGGTTTTTGGACCAGTCTGCAACCAATAGAAATTGTGGCACGAGCCTCGACTCCTGCCACCAGGCATCCTGCTGTACCGGGCCCAGGCTCAATAGCCCGACAGCGGTGACCACCAGCAACGCGCCACGCGCCGCGCCGAAGGCCATGCCGAGGAAACGATCGGTCCCGGAGAGGCCGGTGACGCGAATCAGTTCGCCGATAAGATAATTGATCATGGCGCCAACCACGAGGGTCGCGACAAACAGGATGGCACAGCCCGCAATGATGCGGGCCGACGGAGTTTCGATGTATCCGGCGAGGTACTCGGACAGTGAGCCACCAAACATCCAGGCAACGACTCCTGCGATGATCCAGGTCACCAGCGATAGTGCTTCCTTTACGAAGCCGCGGCTCAGACTGATCAAAGCGGAGATGGCGATGATTGCAACGATCGCCCAGTCAACCCAGGTAAATGGCACAGTACAGCCTACAGACGGATAAGGCGGCGCATTTTAGCAGAGCCCATGGCTATCGGTAAGCTGCGATTTTCACTGCATTTCACATTGGAACGATAGTTTCAGCCACGCTCGGGCTGGAAGCGCACCACAAAGCCCTTGAGGTTCTGCTTGCGATTCAGCACGTCGCGCAAGCGGTCGGCTTCAGCGCGCTCGATCAGCGGCCCGACAAACACCCGATTCTTGCCGTCTGCGGTGCGGATGTAGGCGTTATAGCCCTGGCTGCGCAGGGTTTTCTGCAGGCTTTCGGCGCTTTCCCGGTTCGACAGGCTTGCCAGCTGCACTGACCAACTGACAGACAGGCCGTTGGCATCGACCCGGCTCTGGGTGGTGTCAGGCTTGGCCGTGGCGACCGGTGCGGGAGCCGGTGCCGGCTTCGGCGCTGGCGGTGTGACGGGTTTGGCCACCACGGGTGCCGGCGCGATCGGAGCGCTCGGGGCAGCCGCTGGCGTACTTGGGGTTGGCGGCACCGTATCACCGATGGCGATCTCGTCATCGCTCGGTACAGGCTCCTGCGGCAAGGCTTGCGGTTCAGGCACCACCACCGGCTCGACCTGCACTTGCGGCATCACGGGTGCCTGCGGGGCTGCCGGGGCCTGGACCACCACCTGGCGCTGCTCGTCTTCCCGGGAAAACAGCATCGGCAGGAAAATCACCGCCAGCGCCACCAATACCAGGGCGCCGACCATCCGCTGCTTGTACGCGTTATCCAGCAATGCCATCTGCCGCTTCCTCCGTGGAGCGCCGAGCCAGCCATTCAAGGGCCTCGGCGACACAATAAAATGATCCGAACAGCAGAATCTCGTCATCTGCAGTCGCCTGCGCGCTCTGCCCTTCCAGGGCCTCGGCCACGCTGGCATAGGAACTCACTGAAGCGCCAAGGTTCTGCAACGCTGCGTGCAAATCCGCTACCGGACGCGCACGCGCAGAATCGAGGGGGGCAACCGCCCAATGCGCGACGCTGGCATTCAGCTCGCTGACTACGCCATCCAGGTCCTTGTCGGCCAGCAAGCCGAACACCGCCAGGCGCCGACCCGCTACCGGCCGACTGGCCAGACGTTGCGCCAGATATTGCGCAGCATGCGGGTTGTGACCGACGTCGAGCATCAGGCTCAGGCGCTTGCCGTGCCAGGTGAACTGGCGCCGATCCAGGCGACCGATGACCTTGGTCGCCGTCAGTGCGGCCGCCAATTGCTCAGGAACCCACGGCAGGCCCAACAGTGCATAGGCCTGCAGCGCCAGGGCGGCGTTTTCCATAGGCAGGTCGAGCAACGGCAGATCATGCAACTCAATCGGCTGGCCCTTTGCATCGACACCGCGCCATTGCCAGTGTTGCTCGGTCATGCCCAGATCGAAGTCGCGGCCACGCAGGAAGAACGGGCACGCCAGTTCGCGCGCCTTGTCCAGCAGCGGTTGCGGGGGATTGAGGTCGCCGCACAGCGCCGGAGCGCCCTGACGGAAAATCCCGGCCTTTTCGAAGGCCACGGATTCGCGGGTATTGCCCAGGTAGTCGGCGTGATCGACGCCAATGCTGGTGACCAGTGCGATATCGGCGTCCACCAGGTTGACCGTGTCCAGACGCCCGCCCAAGCCGACTTCGAGAACCACCGCATCGAGCCCGGCACGCTGGAACAGCCAGAACGCCGCCAGGGTGCCCATTTCGAAGTAAGTCAGGGTGGTCTCGCCGCGACCGGCCTCTACCACAGCAAAGGCCTCGCACAGCTGGGCGTCACTGGCTTGTACGCCATTGACCTGCACCCGCTCGTTGTAATGCAGCAGGTGCGGAGAACTGTAGACACCGACGTTCAGGCCCTGCGCACGCAGCAACGAAGCCACGAACGCACAGGTGGAACCCTTGCCGTTGGTGCCGGTGACCGTGATCACCCGAGGCGCCGGCTTGCCCAATCCCATGCGGGAGGCTACCTCTTGCGAGCGCGCAAGCCCCATGTCGATGGCGGACGGATGCAGTTGCTCAAGGTAGGCGAGCCATTCGCCAAGGGTACGATCGGTCATAGGTTGGCAGGTGCCGGTGGAACCACGATTGGCTCGATGGGTGCAGCCACGAATACCGGGGTCGGCAGGCCCATCATTTGCGCCAGCAGGTTGCCCAGGCGCGGACGCAGTTCGGCGCGCGGGACGATCATGTCGATGGCGCCGTGCTCCAGCAGGAACTCGCTGCGCTGGAAGCCTTCCGGCAGTTTTTCACGCACGGTCTGCTCGATCACGCGCGGGCCGGCAAAGCCGATCAGCGCTTTTGGCTCGCCGACGATCACGTCACCCAGCATTGCCAGGCTGGCGGAAACGCCGCCGTAGACTGGGTCGGTCAGTACCGAGATAAACGGAATGCCTTCTTCGCGCAGACGCGCCAGCACCGCGGAGGTCTTGGCCATTTGCATCAGCGAGATCAGCGCTTCCTGCATCCGCGCACCGCCGGAAGCGGCGAAGCAGATCATTGGGCAACGGTGCTCCAGGGCGTAGTTGGCCGCGCGCACGAAACGCTCGCCGACGATGGCGCCCATAGAACCGCCCATGAAGGAGAACTCGAACGCCGAAACCACGACCGGCATGCCCAGCAGGGTGCCGCTCATGGAGACCAGCGCGTCTTTCTCGCCAGTCTGCTTCTGTGCCGCGGTCAGGCGGTCCTTGTACTTCTTGCCGTCACGGAACTTCAGGCGGTCCACTGGCTCCAGGTCGGCGCCCAGTTCGGCACGGCCTTCGGCGTCGAGGAAGATATCGATCCGCGCACGGGCGCCGATACGCATGTGGTGGTTGCACTTAGGGCAAACATCCAGGGTTTTTTCCAGCTCCGGACGGTACAGCACCGCCTCGCAGGATGGGCATTTGTGCCACAGACCTTCAGGCACCGAGCTTTTCTTCACCTCGGAACGCATGATCGAAGGGATCAGTTTGTCTACTAACCAGTTGCTCATGCTTTCTTTCTCCAGTACCGGCGGCCCGAACGCTCTGGTTCGCAGCCCCGCGTATGCCCTTGAGCTAAATTCATGTGTGCGGCGATGATCGGTCCGTTGCGGGGTCGGTACACGACCTGCCTGCAACGCACTCGACCCTCAGCCATCCAGACAACCGGCGCTGCGCGGTTGCCACTTCGGTTTCGGCCCACCCGAGGGCGGCGCCCGCCTGCTGTATGCAGCGCGGATTTTGTACCATGCAGTGGACGGCGGCAGACTGCCAGCCGTCACATCATCACGCGCTACCGCGCACAGCCTGCATAAATGCGTGAATTCTCGCGTGATCCTTGATGCCCTTGCCCTGCTCCACCCCACCGCTGACATCCACCGCATAAGGCCGGACCCGCGCAATGGCCTCGGCAACGTTGGCCGGCGTAAGGCCGCCAGCGAGAATGATCGGCTTACTCAAGCCCGGCGGTATCAATGACCAGTCAAAGGCCTCGCCGGTTCCACCGGGCACACCTTCGACATAGGCATCAAGCAAGACGCCGCTGGCACTTGGGTAAGCATTGCAGGCGGCGGCGATGTCATCGCCGGCCTTGACCCGCAGGGCCTTGATATAGGGACGGTGCCAGCTTTCGCAGAAATCAGCCGCTTCATCGCCATGGAACTGCAGCAGGTCCAGGGGCACCGCATCGAGAATCTCGCCCAGCTCACAACGACTGGCGTTGACGAACAGACCTACGGTGGTCACGAACGGTGGCAACGCGGCAATGATCGCCCGCGCCTGCTGTACCGTGACCGCCCGCGGACTCTTGGCATAAAACACCAGGCCGATCGCATCGGCTCCCGCCTCGACCGCTGCCAGCGCGTCTTCTATGCGGGTAATCCCGCAAATTTTGCTGCGAACGGCTGGCATGTCGTTGGAACCTCAGTGCAAATCGGGGAAAGTCCCGGATGGTAGCAAATGCATTCGCAGGCGTCAGCCGTCAAGTTCCGAGAATCCGGTTAGGAAATGCGGGCCGATATAACGCTCCGGCAGCGCAAACTCATCGCGATACTCCACCTGCACCAGATACAGCCCGTAAGGATGGGCCGTGACCCCGCCGGTGCGCCGCACGCGGCTTTCCAACACCTCTTTGGCCCACTCCACCGGACGCTCGCCGGTACCGATGGTCATCAGCACGCCGGCAATGTTGCGCACCATATGGTGCAGGAAAGCGCTGGCACGGATGTCCAGCACGATCATCTTGCCGTGGCGGGTGACGCGCAGGTGGTGGATTTCCTTGATCGGCGACTTGGCCTGGCACTGCCCCGCGCGAAACGCGCTGAAGTCATGTACGCCCAGCAGATACTGCGCGGCCTCGGCCATGCGCTCGACATCCAGCGGACGATGGTTCCAGGTAATTTCTTCGTTGAGGTGCGCCGGGCGAATCTGATCGTTATAGATCACATAGCGATAACGCCGGGCGATCGCCTTGAAGCGGGCGTGAAAATGCGCCGGCATGACCTTGGCCCAACTGACGCTGATGTCGTGGGGCAGGTTGATGTTGGCGCCCATGACCCAGGCTTTCATCGAGCGCTCGACCTGGGTGTCGAAATGCACCACCTGGCCACAGGCGTGCACGCCAGCGTCAGTCCGTCCCGCACAGTGCAAGGACACGGGCGAGTCCGCCACTTTCGACAGGGCATTCTCCAGGGCCAGCTGCACCGTAGGCACACCGGACGCCTGACGCTGCCAGCCGCGATAGCGCGAACCCTTGTATTCAACGCCCAGGGCGATGCGGAAAAAGCCTTCGGCGGCCATTTCGGCAGCCGGGTTATCAATATTTGCCAAGGGGTAACAGCCTGCTGATAGACGCAAAGGCGGGCATTATAAGGCGCTCATGCCGGGATGCCAGCCGCCCCAACAAAAACGGCAGCCTTCAGGGGCTGCCGTTTTTTCATTCACCGTAAGAAACGATCATCACGCCAGGCGTGCGAGCATCTCCCTGGCTTCGTTTTTCTGACCTTCACTGCCTTCGCTGATCACTTCACCAAGAATATCCCGCGCGCCGTCCTGGTCACCCATGTCCAGGTAGGCCTGGGCCAGGTCAAGCTTGGTCGCGACCTCGTCGGTGCCGGCGAGGAAATCGAACGATTCCTCATCACCGTCCATCGCCAGCGCCGCATCATCAGCGGTGAAGCTCGGCTCGCTGATCGGCGGGTCTTGCAGATCCGCGGAAAAACGATCCAGCTCGTCGTGCATGTCATCCAGATCAGCGATGAAATCATCCGATTTGCCAGGTGCGAGCATTTCATCGGCCAGGGACAGGTCGAAGTCGGCCGGCAGGTCCAGGTCGTCCGGCGTCGGCTCGTCGCTGACAGGCGCCTCGGCTACCGGTTGATCATCCAGACTCAGCACCGCCTCGTCTGCAGCCAGGGTCGCCTCGGGCACATCGCCCGCCAGGTCGAGATCGAAATCAGCCAGTTCGCCTACCGTGTCGGTGACCTCTGTCTGCTGCAAGGCCGAGTCGACGTTCAGGTCGTCTTCCAGCGGAAAGTCTTCAAGGTCAGCGACAGGCGCAGAGGCAACCACTGTCGGCGACACCGCCTCCAGTTGATCCAGATCGAGGTCGAAGGCGGCATCGAAGTCCTCATCCGCCACCACGGCCTCGGCAACAGCTGGCTCCTGGGCGACTTCAGGTTGATCGAGGTCGAGATCGAAGGCAGCGTCGAAGTCTGAGTCCAGCGCAGCCACGTCGAGAGGTGGCGTGGACTCCGTGGCCACCTGCGGCAGCTCTTCAGTCACCACAGGCTGATCCAGATCGAGGTCAAACGCGGCATCGAAATCCTCGTCCAATGCAGCGGTATCGGCGACAGGCGCTGCTTGCGGCAGCTCTTCAGGCACCTCGGGTTGATCCAGATCGAGGTCAAACGCGGCGTCGAAATCTTCTTCACTGACGCTGGCCACTTCAGACTCCGCTGCCGGGGCTTCAGGCTGATCCAGCATCAGTTCCTTCACATACTGGGCATCCAGTTCGGCGGTAGCCGCAGCAGCGGCAATCCCGCCCACTATGGCTGCGGCGGCCATGGCCGGGAAACGACCTTTCAGCTCCTCGACCTTGGCGAAGTTATCGCCATTGGCGATCAGCTGGCGCTCCTGGACCACGAACGCATCGCGATCGCCCTGCAAGCCATGGACTTCCATGAGCTTGAGGCGCAGATCGCTGCGCTGCGGCTCTTGCTGGATGCCTTCCTCGAGCAGGCTGACGGCCTGATTCAAACGACCTTCGTCGATATGCGTCTGCACGTGGTCGAGCAGGTCGCCGGAACGCTCGCCGGCCGGTGACACCAGCGGTGCGGCGATGGGCGCGGTCATGACCACCGAGGCCACTGCCGGGGTGACCACCGCTGCCGGAGCTGGCGCGACAGGTGCAACCGTCTCCTCAGTGACCACCGACGGGGTCACCAGCTTGGGTGCCGGTTCTGCCACTTCAAGACCTTCGAAGCTGTTTTCCGGCAGTTCCAGGTCCTCGGCGAAGGCGGGTTCTTCCGCCAGCGCCTTGGCCATGCGCAGGTGTTTCTCGGCTTCCTGCTGGGCCTTGCGTCGGCGCGCCAACAGCAACAACAGCAGCGCCAGCAGCACTGCGCCGCCACCGACCAGGCCCATCAGCAGTGGATTGGTCAGCAGTTCGTTGTAGGTTTGTTCCGGCGTCTGTTTGGCAGGCACCTCGGCCGGTGTCGCTGGCGGCACTTCAGCGGCCGGCGTCGGGGCAGGCTCGGTTGACGGAGTTGCTGGCTGGGCCGCCAATTCCGCCGGCATGGCTGCCGCCGGTTCGGTGCTGGCGTCCGCCGGCGCGCCGCTCTCGGCTTGCAACTTGGCCAACTGGTTGTTCTTCAGCTCGATCAAACGCTGCAGCTTGTCCATCTGGCTCTGCAGGTCGGCCATGCGGCTTTTCAGTTCGGCGTTGTCACGACGGGTGGTGTCGAGGCTTTCCTGGGTGACCGCCAGTTGGTTGCCGATACCCTTGCTGTCGCCCACCGCGCCTTTGCCGGCTTTCTTGCCGGACTCGGCCGATACCAGGCTCAAATTGTCCCGAGCCGCGCCGGATGCCGGCGCTGGCTGGCGAGCGCGGCCCGTCGCATCGAGTTGCTGCGCCTGAGGCGGCACGTAGCGACGCCCCTCGCGCCAGGCCTTATTCTGAGCGGCGACCTGGGCAATGGCCTGGGATTGCGCAAGGCTGGTGCTCTGCGTTGCATCCGGCAGGCGCAGGACCGCGCCAGCCTTCAAGCGGTTGATGTTGCCGTCGATAAAGGCGTCGGGGTTCAGTGCCTGTATCGCCAACATGGTCTGTTGGATCGAGCCACCGTTGCGTGCCTTGGCGGCGATTTCCCACAGGGTGTCACGCGGCGCGGTGACGTGCTGGGCAGTCGAGCCAGTCACCGGCGCATTGATGGCCGGGGCAGTTTGCGCGGCGGCATCGGCCGTCTCCGGCGAGAACTTCGACGGGTCGAGCAAAACGCTGTAGTCACGCAGCAGGCGGCCATTGGGCCACATGACCTGCACCAGGAATTTCACCATGGGTTCGGACAATGGCTGGCTGGACGTTACCCGCAGTACGCTCTTGCCGCTGGCATTGAGCACCGGGGTGAAGGTCAGATCGTTTAGGAAGGCCTGGCGATCCACGCCCGCCTTGGCGAAATCGTCAGCCGAGGCCAGGCTTGGCACTACTTCCGCCGCCGTGAGGTCCTTGACATCGAGCAACTCGATCTCGGCCACCAACGGCTGGTTCAGGGTCGACTTCAGGGTCAGTTCCCCGAGCCCAAGGGCATGCGCCATACCGGAGGACAGCGCCGAGGCGGCCGCTATTGCTAACACCAGTTTGCGAACTTGAACCATAGCCTCTTCCTTTGTTTGAACATTCCTCGGCCAGCGAGAAGGTGTTATTTGTCGCTGCCAAAAGGCATAGCGCACGAGCCTCGGATGAGTCCGTGCGCGATTAAGTCACGAGTGTCTGTACAGGCCGCGCATGGCGGCCCGTGTGCAAGCATAGCGTCGAGTTGAAATCATTCGACAAATTGTTGCCAAGTATCTTTTACACAAGGCGTTTTATCAACAATTCGGCCACCTGAACCGCGTTCAGCGCGGCCCCTTTGCGCACGTTATCTGACGTCAGCCACAGATTAAGTTCCGACGGCTCGTCGACTCCGTGACGAACCCGGCCTACGTAGACCACATCCTGGCCCACCGCGTCACCGACCGGGGTCGGGTAATCGCCAGCGTCCACCAGTTCGATACCCTCGCCCGCTTCCAAGGCTGCGTTGACTGCCGCCAGGTCGACCGACCGCGAGGATTCCAGGGTCACGCTCAGGCTATCGCCAAAAAACACCGGGGCTTGAATGCAGTTCGCGGAAATTTTCAGCGCTGGCTGCGCCAAGACCTCACGCAGTTCGCGCACCAGGCGTTTTTCCAGCAGGGTATGGCCCTGCGCGTCCGGGGTACCGACCTGTGCCAGCAGGTTGAACGCCATCTGCCGGTCAAAGAACCGTGGCTCCAATGGCCGCGCATTGAGCAGCTCTGCGGTCTGCCGGGCCAACTCGGTCACCCCTTCCCGGCCCAGAGCCGAAACCGCCAGACTGGCAGTGACGCTGACCCGCCGCAGATCGAGCAACTGACGCAGTGGCGCCAGCACCACCGCCAGGAGTGTCGCGGCGCTACTCGGGCTGCTGATCTGAAACGGTTGTTTCAAGCCGGCCAGCACCTCGGCGTTGGCCTCGGGCACCACCTGCGGCGCCTGTTCTGCCGGCAAGGCGCCAGACAGATCGATCAGCGCGCACCCCGTCGCCGTCGCCCGTGGCGCAAAGCTCAGGGTAGCCGCGGGACCAGCGGCGAAAAACACCAACTGGACCTTGGCGAAATCAAACTCATCGACCTCCCGCACCCGCACGTTCTTGCCCCGGTACAACACCGAACTGCCGGCCGACTCGCTGCTGGCCAACAGGTGCAAGGTGCCCACCGGAAAATCACGCTCCTCGAGGATCTGCACGAGGGTTTCGCCGACCGTACCGGTGGCGCCGACAACGGCGATATCAAGGGTCTGGCTCATGGTTCTACCTCAGGCGAAACGGGGGGAGCGGCACTTTACCGGGTGGGTGGCATGCAGGCAATTTATGTGGCGTCTCTGGGGGCCACCGCGCTCATCCAGAATTAACGCGGTGCCTGAGCATTCTTCGCGAGCAGGCTCGCTCCTACAGGCTGGAGGCCGGCAGACAATGGGAATAAAAAACCCGCGCCTTTCACAAGACGCGGGTTCTTTCATTGCATGACTAAATCAGCGCTCGAGCAGGATCCGCAGCATGCGACGCAGCGGCTCGGCCGCGCCCCACAGCAGTTGGTCGCCGACGGTGAAGGCGCCCAGGTATTGGGTACCCATGTTCAGCTTGCGCAGACGGCCAACCGGGATGTTCAGGGTGCCGGTGACCTTGGTTGGGCTCAGCTCCTGCATGCTGATATCACGGTTGTTCGGCACCAGCTTGACCCACGGGTTGTGCTGGCTGATCAGCCCTTCGATATCGGCGATCGGTACGTCTTTGTTCAGCTTGATGGTCAGCGCCTGGCTGTGGCAACGCATGGCGCCGACACGTACGCAGATGCCATCCACCGGAATCGGGCTCTTGAAGCGACCGAGGATTTTGTTGGTCTCGGCCTGGGCTTTCCACTCTTCACGGCTTTGACCGTTCGGCAGTTCCTTGTCGATCCACGGGATCAGGCTGCCGGCCAGCGGTACGCCGAAGTTTTCGGTCGGGTACGCGTCGCTGCGCATGGCTTCGGCCACACGGCGGTCGATGTCGAGGATCGCGCTGGCCGGATCGGCCAGTTGATCGGCGACAGCACCGTGGGTCACGCCCATTTGCTTGATCAGTTCACGCATGTGCTGCGCGCCGCCGCCGGAGGCCGCCTGATAGGTCATGGCACTCATCCACTCCACCAGACCGGCTTCGAACAGACCGCCCAGGCCCATCAGCATCAGGCTGACGGTGCAGTTGCCGCCGATGTAGTTCTTGGTGCCCGCGTCCAGCTGCTGGTCGATGACCTTGCGGTTCACCGGGTCCAGCACGATCACTGCGTCATCCTGCATGCGCAGGCTGGAAGCGGCGTCGATCCAGTAACCCTGCCAGCCGGCTTCGCGCAGCTTGGGGAAGACTTCACTGGTGTAGTCGCCGCCCTGGCAGGTCAGAATCACGTCAAGGGTCTTGAGCTCTTCAATGCTGTACGCGTCCTTGAGCGGAGCAATGTCCTTGCCCACGGACGGGCCTTGGCCACCGACATTGGAAGTGGTGAAAAACACCGGCTCAATAAGATCGAAATCCTGCTCTTCCAGCATCCGCTGCATGAGCACGGAACCGACCATACCGCGCCAACCGATCAGACCTACACGTTTCATCGCAACTACACCTTTTACAAAAAGTGGGCTCGCTTGCCGACATCAACGACAAGCGGGGCCCGAGAGATTACAGATTCCGCAGCGCCGCGACTACTGCGTCGCCCATTTCCTGCGTTCCGACTTTGGTGCAACCGGCCGACCAGATGTCACCGGTGCGCAAGCCCTGATCCAGCACCAGGCTGACCGCTTTCTCGATGGCATCGGCCGCCGCCTGCTGATTGAAGCTGTAACGCAGCATCATCGACACCGACAAAATGGTCGCCAGCGGGTTGGCAATGCCCTTGCCGGCGATGTCCGGCGCGGAACCGTGGCAAGGCTCGTACATGCCCTTGTTGTTGGTATCCAGGGACGCCGAAGGCAGCATCCCGATAGAACCGGTGAGCATCGAGGCCTGATCGGACAGGATGTCGCCGAACATGTTGTCGGTGACGATCACGTCGAACTGCTTCGGCGCGCGCACCAACTGCATGGCGGCGTTGTCGACGTACATATGGCTCAGCTCGACCTCAGGGTAATCCTTGGCCACCTGCTCGACCACTTCGCGCCACAACTGGCTGGACGCCAGGACGTTGGCCTTGTCCACCGAGCAGAGCTTTTTGCCACGGACCATGGCCATGTCGAAACCGACACGGGCGATCCGGCGGATTTCGCTTTCGCTGTACGGCAAGGTGTCGTAGGACTGGCGTTCGCCGTTTTCCAAAGTGCGGGTGCCGCGAGGCGCGCCGAAGTAGATACCGCCGGTCAGCTCGCGAACGATGAGGATGTCCAGGCCGGCGACGATTTCCGGCTTCAGGCTGGAAGCCTCGGCCAGTTGCGGGTAAAGGATGGCTGGACGCAAGTTGCCGAACAGGCCCAGTTGCGCACGGATTTTCAACAGGCCGCGCTCAGGGCGGATGTCACGCTCGATGGTGTCCCATTTCGGACCGCCCACCGCGCCCAGCAGCACGGCGTCGGCAGCGCGGGCGCGCTCGAGGGTTTCATCGGCCAATGGCACGCCGTGTTTGTCGATGGCGGCACCGCCGATCACGTCGTGGCTCAGTTCGAAACCGAGGGCGAACTTGTCGCTGGCCAGCTCCAGTACCTTGACCGCTTCGGCCATGATTTCCGGGCCAATACCGTCACCTGGAAGAATCAGAATCTGCTTGCTCATGCGTTCCTCAATGTCATCAGTCGGTGCGCCCACGGACGCACCCGGAAAAATTCTAGCGCTCTGCCATCAGTACCAGCACATCGGTACTGAACGAGCCATCGGCTTCAATCTGGAAATACTCGCGCACTTCATTGCCCATCGCCTGCTGCAACTCGCGGATCGCCCCGCGCATCACTTCCGGTGTGCGCATGCGCTCAACCCAGGAGGTGTATTCAAGGCGCAGGCGCTGGCGCGTAGTGCTGCGGGTGTGCAAACCGGCCTCGCTGACCTGGCGCAACCACTCGCCGGCAGAATAGTCACGCACGTGACTGGTGTCGCGCAGTACTTCGACGCTCTGCAGGTAAGTGTCGAGCAATGGACTACCCGGTGACAAGACGTCGACGAACGCCGCCACGCCACCGGGCTTCAACACTCGGCGCACTTCACGCAAGGCCAGGCCGAGATCGCTCCAGTGGTGCGCCGAATAGCGGCTGAAGACGAAATCGAATTCACCATCGGCGAACGGCAGGCGCTCGGCGGCACCGTTGACCGTGGCGATATTGCCCAGACCCCGTTCAGCGGCGGCGACCGCCACCACGTCGAGCATTTGCTGCGACAGGTCGTAGGCCACCACTTCCTTGACCAGCGCGGCGACGTGAAAGCTCACGTGGCCGGCGCCGCACCCCAGGTCCAGGACCCGGGCATTGCCCTGCCCTGCCAGCTCGGCCTGTAGCAGGGCGAACTCGCTGCCTTGAGCGTGCACGGCGCTGCTCAGGTAGGCCGAGGCCTGCTCACCGAATTGTTTCTGGACTACCTGGCTGTGCTGGGCGGTGCTGGTCATGGGGAGAATCCTTTATAGGGTGTCTGTTCTGGCCTGCTCGCGATGGCGGCATTCGCCATCCGCAAATCACGCGTCGCGAAACAACCACGGCTGGCTCGCACGATGCTTGGCTTCAAACGCAGCAATCGCCTCGTCGTCCTGCAAGGTCAGGCCGATGTCGTCCAGGCCGTGGAGCAGGCAGTGCTTGCGGAACGCATCGATCTCGAAGCTCAGCACCTTGCCGTCGGGACGGGTCACGGTCTGGGCCTGCAGGTCGATCTGCAACGGGTAGCCCGGATTAGCCTCCACTTGCTGGAACAGCTCATCGACTTCCGCGTCGCTGAGGATGATCGGCAGCAAGCCGTTCTTGAAGCTGTTGTTGAAGAAGATGTCGGCGTAGCTCGGCGCGATGATGCTGCGGAAACCGTACTCTTCCAGCGCCCATGGCGCGTGTTCACGGCTGGAGCCGCAACCGAAGTTTTCGCGAGCCAACAACACGCTGGCGCCTTGATAACGCTCGGCGTTGAGCACGAAATCCTTGTTCAACGGACGCTTGGAGTTGTCCTGATACGGCTGGCCGACATCCAGGTAACGCCACTCGTCGAACAGGTTCGGACCGAAACCAGTGCGCTTGATCGACTTCAGGAATTGCTTGGGAATGATTTGGTCAGTGTCGACGTTGGCACGATCCAAAGGCGCGACAAGACCAGTGTGCTGGGTAAAAGCTTTCATGCTGCGCTCCTTCAGATCAATTCGCGGACGTCGATGAAACGACCGTTTACAGCAGCTGCGGCGGCCATGGCCGGGCTGACCAGGTGAGTACGACCACCGGCACCCTGACGGCCTTCGAAGTTACGGTTGGAGGTCGAGGCGCAATGTTCGCCGGATTCCAAACGGTCCGGGTTCATCGCCAGGCACATCGAACAACCCGGCTCACGCCATTCAAAACCGGCTTCGAGGAAAATCTTGTCCAGGCCTTCGGACTCGGCCTGCGCCTTCACCAGGCCTGAACCCGGAACCACGATCGCCTGCTTGATGGTCGAGGCGACTTTGCGGCCCTTGGCGATCACGGCTGCGGCGCGCAAGTCTTCAATGCGCGAGTTGGTGCAGGAACCGATAAACACACGATCAAGCTGGATATCGGTGATCGCCTGGTTGGCGGTCAAACCCATGTATTTCAAGGCACGGACGATGGAATCGCGCTTGACCAGGTCCATTTCCTTCTCTGGATCCGGCACGTTCTGATCTACCGCCAGCACCATCTCCGGCGAAGTGCCCCAGCTGACTTGCGGCTTGATCTGCGCGGCGTCCAACTCAACCACGGTGTCGAACACCGCATCGGCGTCGGACACCAGGTCCTTCCAGGCTTCGACAGCCAGGTCCCACTCGGCGCCTTTCGGGGCAAACGGGCGACCCTTGACGTAGGCCACGGTCTTTTCATCCGCAGCCACCAGGCCAACACGGGCACCGGCTTCGATGGACATGTTGCAGATGGTCATGCGGCCTTCGACCGACAATTCGCGAATCGCGCTACCGGCGAACTCGATGGCGTGGCCATTACCGCCAGCGGTGCCGATCTTGCCGATCACGGCCAGCACGATGTCCTTGGCGGTCACGCCGAACGGCAAGGTGCCTTCGACGGACACCAGCATGTTCTTCATTTTCTTGGCGACCAGGCACTGGGTGGCGAGCACGTGCTCGACCTCGGAAGTGCCAATACCGTGGGCCAAAGCACCAAAGGCGCCGTGGGTCGAGGTGTGGGAATCGCCGCAAACCACGGTCATGCCCGGCAAGGTCGCGCCCTGCTCAGGGCCGATCACGTGGACGATGCCCTGGCGCACGTCATTCATCTTGAACTCGACGATGCCGTACTCATCACAGTTGTCATCAAGGGTCTGAACCTGCAAACGCGAGACCTGATCGACAATCGCCTCGATACCGCCCTTGCGCTCCGGGGTGGTCGGGACATTGTGGTCCGGGGTCGCGATATTGGCATCGATCCGCCAAGGCTTGCGCCCGGCCAGGCGCAGGCCTTCGAAGGCTTGCGGCGAGGTCACTTCGTGAATGATGTGACGGTCGATATAGATCAGCGCCGAACCATCGTCGCGCTGCTTGACCAAATGCGAATCCCAGAGCTTGTCGTAGAGCGTTTTGCCGGCCATCAGACGTTTCCTCATCAGCTTTTTTCTAACTGTTTCTATGCCCTGGGTCTTGAGCGATTCAATAACCCCTTGGCTTGTGAGGTCGATGCTATGGGGTTACATTAAATAACTCAAATTCATAATTTTTATGCTTTGGATAACCAACTGGAATACGAGCATGGACCTGGCCAACCTCAACGCCTTTATTGCCATTGCCGAGATCGGCAGCTTCTCTGGCGCCGGTGAGCGCCTGCACCTGACCCAGCCAGCGATCAGCAAGCGCATTGCCGGCCTGGAGCAACAACTCGACGTCCGCCTGTTCGACCGCCTGGGTCGTGAAGTCAGCCTGACCGAGGCCGGGCGCGCCCTGCTGCCACGGGCCTACCAGATCCTTAATGTGCTCGATGATACGCGCCGCGCCCTGACCAACCTGACCGGTCAGGTGACCGGTCGTCTGACCCTGGCCACCAGTCATCACATTGGCCTGCACCGCTTGCCTCCTTTATTAAGGGCGTTCCCCCGCCAATACCCCGATGTGGCGCTGGATATTCAGTTTCTCGATTCGGAGGTGGCCTATGAGGAAATTCTCCACGGTCGCGCCGAGCTGGCAGTCATCACCCTGGCGCCCGAGCCGCATGCGCTGGTGCAGGCCACGCCGGTTTGGGACGATCCACTGGATTTCGTCGTGGCCCCGGAACACTCGCTGCTGAGCAATGACGCGACACTGGCCGATATCGCCCGCCATCCAGCAGTGTTCCCCGGCGGCAACACCTTCACCCACCACATTGTCCAGCGCCTGTTCGAAGCCCAGGGGCTGACGCCGAACATCGCCATGAGCACCAACTATCTGGAAACCATCAAGATGATGGTGTCCATTGGCCTTGCCTGGAGTGTCCTGCCACGTACCATGCTCGATGAACAGGTGGCGCGCATCCCGCTGCCGGGCATACAACTCACGCGCCAGCTAGGCTATATCGTGCACACTGAAAGGACGCTGTCGAATGCTGCGCGGGCCTTCATGGCTTTGCTGGATGCACAGATCGATTGGCCAGGGAATGATGGCTGACTTGTGCTACTCCTATAGAGTCGCAAAACCCGTGCCTAACGCCCAATTCAGCCCAAGGCCTGTTGCCAATGCCCAAATCCGTTGACCGAACCCGCCCCCATACGCCGCGCATGCCGCGTATCCAGGCGCTCGACCCACACACTTCGGAGCAGAGCTGGGAAAGCGCGACGCAGTTGCTCGCGGCTCTCAACGGCGCACGCCTGGGCGCCTGGTACTGGGACATCGAGCGGGGGCTGATCAGTTGGTCGCGGGGCACTCAGGCATTGTTCGGTTTCGACCCTCACCAGCCAATGCCGGCGGACATCGAGTACCTCGACCTGCTGCACCCCGAGGACCGGGCGAAAACCCTTCGGGCATTCAACGCGGTCATGGCCGGCGCCCCCCTTGAGCAAGCGATGCACCACCGCATCCGTTGGCCGGACGGCAGTCTGCACTGGCTGGAAATCAACGGCAGCCTGATTCCCGACAAGCTCGGCCGGCCGCGGATGATCGGAGTGATCCGCGAGATCACCCACCAGCGCCAGCGCGAGCAGGCACTGACCAGCTCGGAAAAGCGCTTCGCCACGCTGTTTCACCTGTGCCCCAATATGGTTCTGCTGACGCGCCAGGAAGACGGCCTGATCACCGAGGCCAATCAGTACTTCGAAAGCCTGTTCGGCTGGCCGGTGCAGGATGCCATCGGTCGCACCACCCTCGAGCTGGGCCTGTGGGTGCACCCCGAGCAACGGGCGAAACTGGTCAGGGCGACCAAGGCCAAAGGTGACCTGATCAGCATGGAGGTGCAGTTTCGCGCCAGCAACGGCCAAGTGCATGACGGCATTCTCAGCGCGCAAAAGGTCGAGCTCGAAGGTCAGCCGTACCTGCTCAGCACCTTCCTCGACACCACCGAACGCAAGCTCGCCGAACACGCGCTAAAGGACAGCCAGGAGCGCCTCGACCTGGCCCTCGACTCGGCCCAGCTCGGCACCTGGGACTGGCATATCCCCAGCGGCATGCTCTACGGCTCGGCCCGAGCGGCACAACTGCATGGCCTGGAACCCATCCCCTTTCATGAATCCTTCGAGGAGTTCTTCGAGGGCGTGCCGGGGGAAGAACGCGACAGCATGCGCGACGCCTACCGCAGCCTGCGCGAAGGCCCGGCCGGTAACTACCAACTGACCTACCGGGTGCAACTGGCCGACGGCAGCTCACGTTACCTGGAAAGCCGCGCCCGACTGTACCGCGACGCTGATGGCACGCCGCTGCGCATGGCCGGGACCTTGTTGGACATCACCGAACAGGTCGAGCGCGAACAGCGCCTGGTGGCCTCCGAAGAGAAGTTCGCCACCCTGTTCCAGGTCAGCCCCGACCCGATCTGCGTGACCCGCCAGGACAGCGGCCAGTTCATCGAAATCAACTCCAGCTTCACCCAGACCTTCGGCTGGAGCGCCGCCGATGTGCTGGGCCGCAGCGCCGACGACATCGGCCTGTGGGACGCCTCGGCGCAAAGCCTGCAGCGGATCGAACAGGTGATTCGCGAGCAGGGCCTGAACAATGTCGCGCTGCTGGTCCGGCACAAGGACGGGCAATCCTTGACCTGCGTGATCTCCAGCCGGCAGATCAACGTCGGCAACCAGCCCTGCATTGTCACCACCCTGCGCGATATTACCCAGCAGCAACGCTCGGAGGCGGCGCTCAAGGCCAGCGAAGAAAAGTTTGCCAAGGCGTTTCACTCCAGCCCCGACGCGATCACCATCACCGAGCGCGACACCGGGCGCTATCTGGAGGTCAACGACGGTTTCTGTCGCCTTACCGGCTATAGCGCCGAAGAAGTGGTTGGCAAGACCGTGTATCAGGTCGGTATCTGGGCCGAGGAAAAGCAGCGCTCGATGCTACTCGCCGAACTGCAACTCAAGGGCCGGGTGCACCACCTGGAAATGCTTGGGCGCAACAAAAGCGGGCAGTTGCTCACCGTGGAGGTCTCGGTAGAGCCGATTACCCTCAACGAAACCGCGTGCCTGCTGTTGACCGCGCGCGATGTCAGCCTGCTGAAGAACGCCGAAGCGCAGATCCGTCACCTGGCCTACCACGACTCACTGACCAACCTGCCCAACCGCGCGCTGCTGATGGACCGCCTGAGCCAGCAGATCGCCCTGCTCAAGCGCCACAACCTGCGCGGAGCCCTGCTGTTCCTCGACCTCGACCACTTCAAGCACATCAACGACTCCCTCGGCCATCCGGTCGGCGATACGGTGCTGAAAATCATCACCGCCCGCCTCGAGGCCAGCGTGCGCATGGAAGACACCGTGGCGCGCCTGGGTGGCGACGAGTTCGTGGTCCTGCTCAGCGGCCTGGAAGGTTCGCGCAATGAAGTCAGCGAACAGGTCCGGGAATTGGCCGATACCCTGCGCGAACTGCTCTCGGAACCGATGTTCCTTGACGGCCATCGACTGCAGGTTACGCCGAGCATTGGGGTGGCGCTGATTCCAGATCACGGTTCGACCCCCACCGACCTGCTCAAGCGTGCGGATATCGCCCTGTACCGGGCCAAGGACTCCGGGCGCAATACCACGCAGATGTACCACAACACCATGCAGAAAGCCGCCAGCGAGCGCCTGCGCATGGAAACAGACTTGCGCCTGGCGCTGTCACGGGGCGAATTCCGCGTGCATTACCAGCCGCAGATCGACGCCCGCGGCGAACGCATCGTCGGCGCCGAAGCCCTGGTGCGCTGGACCCATCCGCAACTGGGCGCGCAATCGCCCAGCGAATTCATCAAGGTGCTGGAAGACAGCGGGCTGATCCTCGAGGTCGGCACCTGGATTCTCGACGAAGCCTGCCTGGCCTTCAAACACCTGATCGCCCGAGGCAAGGTCGACCCGTTGAATTTCAGCCTGTGCGTCAACATCAGTCCGCGCCAGTTCCGCCAGACCGACTTCGTCGAGCGCATCGAGCACAGCCTCACCAGCCACGGCCTGCCCTGCTCGCTGCTGAAACTGGAGATCACCGAAGGCATCGTGATCCAGAACCTGGAAGACACCATCAACAAAATGCGCCGCCTGAAAAAACTCGGCGTCAGCTTTGCCATGGACGATTTCGGCACCGGTTACTCGTCGCTCACCTACCTCAAGCGCCTGCCGGTCGACACCCTGAAAATCGACCAGTCATTCATCCGCGACGCCACCAGCGACCCCAACGACGCCGAAATCATTCGCGCCATCGTCGCCATGGCCCTGAGCCTGGAACTGGAGGTGATTGCCGAGGGCGTGGAAACCACTGAACAACTGGCGTTCCTGCAGGGACTGGGCTGTCATTTGTACCAGGGGTACCTGCACAGTCGGCCAGTGCCGGTGGAAGAGTTTGAGTGGTTGTTGAACTGAGGGGCGACGAGATCGCTGCGCTCTTGGGAAATCGACTACAGCCTTTCAGGAAAGGTCCTATTCCCGACGGCCTAGCTGCTCGCTAGGCTTCTGCGTCCTGCGGCCCCTTCCCGGTAATCCGCCGAGAAGCCATCTACACTGGGAAAATCGTATTTCCCGGCAGTTGAACGGCGCCTATCCATTGGCAGAGACCTCCTCCCCGTGCCCAGCATCTACCAGCTCAAACCCGCGTTTCAAAACCTCCTGCGCCCGCTGGTCCGACGGTTGTTCGACAACGGCACGACGGCCAACCAGATCACCGTGCTGGCCGGCGTCGGTTCGCTGCTGGTGGGTGTGGTCGTCGCCTGTTTCGCCGAACATCCCTGGGTGTTTGCCCTGGTGCCGATGTGGATGATCCTGCGAATGGCGCTAAATGCCATAGACGGCATGCTCGCCCGTGAGTTCAACCAGCAATCGCAGCTGGGTGCCTACCTCAATGAACTCTGCGATATCGCTGCCGATTGCGCACTGATCCTGCCGTTCGCCCTACTTCCCGGCGTCAGTCTGTGGCTGGTCCTGCTACTGACCTTACTTGCGCTGTTCAGTGAATACGCTGGCGTAATGGGCCCGATGATCGGCGCTTCACGGCGCTACGACGGGCCCATGGGCAAAAGCGACCGGGCGTTTGTCATGGGGGTGGTGGCGTGCGCTATCGCCCTGGGTTGGATCAGCGCTCTGTGGATCAACGCAGTGTTGGCGGGTGTTTCCCTGTTGCTGCTGGTCACGCTGTTTAACCGGGTCCACCAGGGTCTGCGGCAAGTACAGGAAAACACTCCACAAGCATAAGGAAGTTGCAATGCGCGAAGCTCAACACCAGACCTTCACTACCCACGACGGTGTCCAACTGTTTTACCGCCATTGGCCGGGCAGCACGCCAGCGGGCGAACCTCGCCAGGCCGTACTGCTGTTTCACCGTGGGCACGAACACTCGGCGCGGATCGCCCATTTGGTGGACGAACTGGATTTACCTCATCTCGATTTTTTTGCCTGGGACGCCCGTGGTCACGGCCTGTCACCGGGCGAACGGGGTGACAGCCCGAGCTTTGCCACCAGCGTGCGCGACGTGCAAACGTTCTGCGATCATTTACAGAGCCACTACCAGATCGATGAATCAGACATTGCGGTGATTGCCCAGAGCGTTGGCGCAGTAATCGTCGCCACCTGGGTGCACGATTACGCGCCACGCATTCGCTCACTGGTGCTCGCCTCCCCGGCATTCAAGGTCAAGCTCTACGTGCCGTTTGCGCGCAAGGGCCTGGGGCTGATGCGTCGGTTTCGCGGCAACTTCTTCGTTAACAGCTACGTCAAGGCGCGCTTTCTCAGCCATGACCCAGAGCGAGTCGCCTCCTATGACAGTGACCCACTGATCACCAAGGCCATTTCCGTCAACGTGCTGCTTGGTCTATATGAGGCCGCCGAACGAGTGGTGGCCGATGCCCAGGCGATTCAGGTACCGACCCAACTGCTGATTTCCGCCGCCGACTTCGTGGTGCATCGAAAACCACAGGAACAATTCTTCGAGCGTCTGGGCAGTCTGCACAAGGAAAAACACCTGCTGCCCGGCTTCTTCCACGACACCCTTGGCGAAAAAAATCGTGCTCACGCTGTGGCCAGTGCCCGACGGTTTATCCTGCAGAACTTCGCCCACGCAGCGGCGCGCCCTTCGCTGCTGGAGGCCGACCGCCTGGGCCTGACCTGCGCCGAGTCCGAATCACTCGCCGCGCCACTGCCACATAACTCTCTGCGTGACCTGTACTGGCGCATGACTCGCGCCAGCATGCGTATGGGCAGTCGCCTATCGACCGGGGTCAAGCTGGGGTTCGACACCGGTTTCGACTCCGGCAGCACCCTGGATTATGTCTATCGCAATACCCCAAGCGGCACCTCTGCAATCGGGCGCATGATCGATCGTAACTACCTCGATTCCATCGGCTGGCGCGGCATCCGCCAGCGCAAACTGCACGTCGAAGAACTGCTGCGCCTGGCCATGACGCACCTGCGCGAACAAGGACGTGAAGTGCGCATCGTCGATATCGCTGCAGGTCACGGGCGCTACATTCTCGAAGCCCTGCAAGGTGTCAACCCGCTGCCCGAAACCATTCTTCTGCGTGACTACAGCGACATCAACGTACGCGACGGCAGTGCGTTGATCCGCGAGAAGGGCCTGGAACACATTGCCCGTTTTATCAAAGGCAATGCCTTTGACCGCGACGATCTTGCTGCGCTTGAACCCAAACCCACTCTGGCCGTGGTCTCAGGCCTGTACGAATTGTTCGCCGACAATCAGATGGTCAGCGACTCGCTGGCCGGGTTGGCCGCCGCCGTGGAACCCGGAGCCTACCTGATCTACACCGGCCAACCCTGGCACCCGCAACTGGAGTTGATTGCCCGCGCACTCACCAGCCACCGCGAAGGCCAGGCTTGGGTCATGCGCCGGCGCAGTCAGGCAGAAATGGACCAACTGGTGGAAGCGGCCGGCTTCCGCAGGATCAGCCTGCGCGTCGATGAATGGGGGATTTTCAGCGTCAGCCTCGCGCAACGGGTGACTGAATGAATCAAGCCGTAAATATGTCCCGAGAGCCCGGCCTGTTGAAACCGGCGCTATTGTGGTTATTACTGTTGGCACCGACATTCTTCGCCACCTACGGCTTCGCTACCTGGGTCACCACTCAGCGCAGTGACGTCGGAACCCTGGTGTTCGATTGGGAAAATCAGTTGCCATTCTGGGCCTGGACAATCGTGCCTTATTGGTCGATCGACCTGCTGTACGGCCTGTCCCTGTTGCTGCCCAACAGTCGTGCCGAACTCAAGCGCCACGCTCTACGCCTACTGACCGCGCAACTGATCGCGGTCAGTTGCTTCCTGCTCTGGCCGTTACGCTTCACCTTTGCCCGCCCCGAACTGGACGGGGTGTTCGGCTGGTTGTTCGACGTACTGGCCGGCTTCGACAAGCCCTTCAATCAGGCGCCGTCGCTGCACATCGCCCTGCTGGTGGTGCTCTGGACCTGTTATCAGCGACACCTGCAAGGGATCTGGCGTGGTCTGATGCACCTGTGGTTCGGTCTGATCGGCATCTCTGTCCTGACCACTTATCAACACCACTTCATCGACTTGCCTACCGGCGTGCTGCTTGGCTGCCTGTGCGTCTGGCTGTGGCCGCTGGATCGGTCCACCCCCTTGACCAATGCGCGTCTAACCTGCGACCGCAAGCGCTGGACGTTGGCGCTGTGCTACGCCGTGGGCGCACTTATCGCCAGTCTTCTGGCGTTCGGCTTCAAGGGTGGCTGGCTGTGGTGGTTGTGGCCGGCAACTGCCTTGCTGCTGGTCGCACTGAATTACGCATTGCTGGACACCGGCGGCTTTCAGAAAGGCGCCGACGGCCACCTTTCCGGCGCTGCACGCTGGTTATTGGCGCCCTACCTGGCCGCAGCCTGGCTCAACTCTCGGCTGTGGACGCGCAACCACCCACAACCCGACCGGGTACTGGACGACATTTGGCTCGGGCGCATTCCGAGCCGGCGCGAACTTAAAGCTGGCCCGTTCAAGGCCGTACTCGACTTGTGCGCCGAACTGCCTTTGGACCCTGGCCCGGTGGCCTATCGCTCACTGCCGGTACTCGACCTGATCGCCCCCACCCCAGCGCAATGCCGGGAAGCGGCCCAAGCCATCGACACTCTGCGTCAGCACGGTCCGCTGCTGGTCTGCTGCGCCCTCGGCTACTCGCGAAGCGCCACGGCCATTGCCGCCTGGTTGCTGCACAGCGGCAGGGCTGCCAACGTGGAGCAGGCGATCAGCCAATTGCGGCAGGCACGTCCAGGTATCGTCCTGCACTCGGCACACCGCGCTGCCTTACAGGGACTGGTGGCGAACAGGGAGCCGGCTTATGACCAGTGACATGAAGCTGCAAGCCACCGCCAGCCTGTTACGGCGTGGCGCGTCCCTCGACCATCTGTCTACCGGTCTGACCTTATTGGGCGCCGCACTTGGCTTGAGCCAATACCTGTTGGCCAGTCTCGGCGGCTGGGCAGTCACCGGCAGCATTGCCCTGCTGTTGCTTGGTCTGCTGCAGAAGTACTGGGCGCTGCGCGTCGCCTTCGATGCTGAATTGTTCCACTGTGTCGCCAACCTTGAGCAACCCCTGGACCAACGCGGCGAATCACTGGATCAAGCCTTGATTGCACTCGGCCTGCAATCCGCCGCTCGAGGCGGCCGGCCATGGAGTGAACGTATCCGTGGAGCCCTGAATCTGCTGCGTCGACAAGCACTGCTGATGGCGCTTCAGGTGCTGGTCGTAGTGGGTTTGATCCTGGCTGGCTTTTATTGAACAAGGAGAATTCATGCTCGAACCTCTGGTCGCCACCCTCATCACTTCCGCCGCTCGCACCCTGACCGGCGCCCGCAGTCTGTGGCTTGGCTGCGCGCCCGAGGCGGTTCAGCGCATCTACTTCGCCAACCACAGCAGCCACGGTGACTTCGTCTTGCTCTGGGCCTCGCTGCCGCCGGCCCTGCGCAAAATGACCCGGCCAGTGGCGGGCGCCGACTACTGGCAAACCAGCGCGCTGCGTCGCTACATCATCAACCGCGTATTCAATGGCGTACTGATCGAACGCGAGCGCAAGGAGCCAACCGACAATCCATTGCAGCCAATGCTCGACGCCCTGAACAATGGCGATTCGCTGATCATCTTTCCAGAAGGCACGCGCAACCTCGAAGAGAGTGGTTTGCTGCCCTTCAAAAGCGGGATCTATCACCTGGCAACACACCATCCCGGCGTGGAGTTGGTACCGGTATGGATCGCCAACCTCAATCGCGTCATGCCCAAGGGGCGTGTCCTGCCATTACCGCTGCTGTGTACAACACGCTTCGGTGCGGCCTTGACCCTTGAACCCGGCGAAAGCAAGGAGCAGTTTCTCCAGCGCAGCCGTGAAGCCTTGCTGGAGCTGGCCGAGGAGCAAAACTGACATGGACAGACAGACCCTGATGCTGTTCGGCGGGATTGGCACCTTCCTGCTGCTGGCTTCACTGATCGGATGGCTGCTCAAACTGCGCAGTCGTGGCACGGCCAACCCGGTGATCGACAACCTCAATGCGCGGATCAACGCCTGGTGGGTCATGGTCGCGGTGATCGGCATTGCGTTCTGGTTAGGTACCAGTGCGGTGATCCTGTTGTTCTACGCAGTCTCGTTTTACGCCCTGCGTGAATTCATGACGCTGACACCCACCCGGCGCAGCGACTACCCGGCATTGGTGGCCGCTTTTTACCTGGCACTGCCACTGCAATATCTGCTGATTTATTACGATTGGTACGGGCTGTTCTCGATCTTCATCCCGGTCTACGTGTTCCTGCTGCTGCCGATCCTCGCTTCGTTGGGAGGGGACAGCACGCACTTTCTCGAGCGCGCTTCCAAAGTCCAGTGGGGGTTGATGATTGCGGTGTTCTGCGTGTCCCACGTCCCCGCCCTGCTGACCCTGGACATCAGCGGCTATGAAGGACGCAACCTCTTGTTGATCGCGTTCCTGGTGATCGTGGTGCAGATGTCGGATGTGCTGCAATACGTCTGCGGCAAGCTGTTCGGCAAGCATAAAATCGCACCCAACCTGTCGCCGTCCAAGACTGTCGAAGGTTTTGTCGGCGGCGTGCTGCTGGCTTCGCTGATTGGTGCAGCACTTTTCTGGATCACCCCGTTCACTGCCGGACAGGCATTCCTGATTGCGCTGTTGATTAACTTGCTGGGATTCGCCGGCGGGATCGTCATGTCGGCGATCAAACGCGATCGCGGCGTCAAGGATTGGGGGCACATGATCGAAGGCCACGGTGGCATGCTCGATCGACTGGATTCGGTGTGTTTTGCCGCTCCCATTTTCTTTCATCTGGTGCGCTACGGCTGGACGTGAATCAAGCGAATAGAAAAAGGGCGCCAGCGGCGCCCTTCTTCATTGCACTGACTCAGTGTTGCAGTGCGGCTTTTTGCTCACCGTTGATCGGGATGCGTTTGGCTTTGGCTTCCTCTGGCACGATGCGCAGCAGATCGATGCTGAGCAGGCCGTTGCGCAGGTCCGCAGCCTTGATCTCAATGTGATCGGCGAGACGGAACGACAGTTTGAACGCACGCTGGGCAATGCCCTGGTGCAGGAAGGTGATGCTGTCGTTGTTCTCACGTTTGCCGCCACTGATGGTCAGCACACCTTTTTCGACTTGCAGTTCCAGGTCTTCTTCCTGGAAACCGGCCGCCGCGACGACGATGCGATACTGGTCATCACCGTGTTTTTCAACGTTGTAGGGTGGGTAGCTGCTGCCGGGCTCATTGCGCAGCGCAGTCTCGAACAGATCGTTGAATCGATCGAAACCTACCGAAGAACGGAACAGTGGAGCCAGGGAAAATGCGGTACTCATGGTTCAAATCTCCTGAAAACAATCAGCAAGGTTTTTTATCTCCGCGACCCGAATTCGGCATCGCGTAACCCTTAGATAGGGACCGCCCATTGCATTTCAAGAGATTCTTTGAGGATTTTTTTCAGGCCGCTTCAGCGACTGACAGGCCGAGCAAACGTGAGACCTGATCCAGCTCGGTCTCGCGGCGCATCAAGGTAAACAGCTCCACCGCCTCGGGATAATTGCGGGTCAGCATGGCCAGCCACTGCTTCAAGCGACCGGGTGATTGGCGGGCGGTCATTTGCGCCTTGGCCTGCAGCCAGAATTCCTGGATCAGCGGCAGCAGCTCGGCCCAGCTCATCTCCACCACCTCTTCGCCGGCCCGCGCCGCGGCGATCTGCCGCGCCAAGTCCGGGCGCGACACCAGGCCGCGGCCGAGCATGATGTCCTCGACGCCGCTGATTTCCCTGCAACGCCGCCAATCCTCGACGCTCCAGATATCGCCATTGGCAAACACCGGGACCTTCACCACCTCTTGCACCCGCGGGATCCACTCCCAGTGCGCTGGCGGTTTGTAGCCGTCCATCTTGGTCCGCGCATGCACCACGATATGCTCCGCGCCACCCTCGGCCAGCGCCGTGGCACACACCAGCGAACCGTCGGGACTGTCGAATCCCAGGCGCATCTTCGCGGTCACCGGAATGTGCGCCGGCACCGCGCGACGCACGTGCTCGACGATCTGGTTGAGCAGCTCCGGCTCCTTGAGCAACACCGCACCGCCCCGGGACTTGTTGACGGTCTTGGCTGGGCAGCCGAAATTCAGGTCGATCACCTGCGACCCCAGCTCACAGGCCAACGCGGCGTTTTCCGCCAGGCACACCGGATCGGAACCGAGCAATTGCACGCGCAACGGCACGCCAGCAGCGGTTTTCGCACCGTTGAGCAATTCGGGACCGAACTTGTGGAAATACGCAGGCGTGAGCAGTTGATCGTTGATCCGGATGAACTCGGTCACGCACCAATCGATACCGCCAACACGGGTCAGCACGTCCCGCAGGATGTTGTCGACCAACCCCTCCATGGGCGCCAAAGCAATTTGCATGGGAAACACTCAACGAAAATCGTGCGGCAGTTTACCGGTTTTCGTGGGTAGGGGCATGGTGAGGGGGTGGACGGTTGTCAGGAAGGGGGGGTCATGTTGATCGGGCGACATGTTGGAACTGGCCGATAAGACTGCCATCGCTGGCAAGTTTACCCGCGAAGAACACGCCACGCCGTCAACGTCTGGCGCGTTATGATTTTTCGCGGGCAACGCCCAACCTGTTACTTACGCGCCGCCTCCCACGACTTCAGCAGTTCGTTGTAGCTGACGGTCTCGCCCTTGGGCTTCTCGTTGGCCAGTTTCGGTTTGGGCGCGCCCGGTTGGTCGAACCAGTATTGGGCGTCGCGTTCCGGGTTGAGTTTCGGGCCGCAGGTGGTCTGGACCTTGGAGCGCTCGAGGCGGGCCATGATCGCGTCCTGGTCCTTGGCCAGGCCGTCGAGTGCCTGTTGCGGGGTTTTCTCGCCGCTGGCGGCTTCGGCGATGTGGCTCCACCAGAGTTGTGCCAGGCGTGGGTAGTCAGGCACGTTGGTGCCGGTCGGGGTCCACTGAACCCGGGCCGGGCTGCGGTAGAACTCCACCAGGCCGCCAAGTTTCGGCGCCAGGTCGGTCATGGCTTGCGAGTTGATGTCCGACTCGCGGATCGGCGTCAGACCGACGATGGTTTTCTTCAGCGACACGGTTTTCGAGGTGACGAACTGCGCGTAGAGCCAGGCTGCCAGCTTCTGTTTCTCCGGGGTCGACTTCATGAAGGTCCAGGAACCCACGTCCTGATAGCCCAGTTTCATCCCCTCCTCCCAATACGGCCCGCGTGGCGATGGCGCCATCCGCCACTTCGGCGTGCCGTCGGCGTTCATCACCGCCAGGCCCGGCTTGGTCATGTCGGCGGTGAAGGCGGTGTACCAGAAGATCTGCTGGGCGATGTTGCCCTGGGCCGGCACCGGACCGGATTCGGAGAAAGTCATGCCAGCCGCTTCCGGCGGCGCGTAGGCCTTCATCCAGTCGACGTATTTCTGCGTGGCAAAGACCGCCGCCGGGCCGTTGGTGTCGCCACCACGGGTCACACTGGAACCGACCGGGTGGCAGTCCTCGACACGAATCCCCCACTCGTCCACCGGCAAGCCATTGGGCAGGCCCTTGTCGCCGCCACCGGCCATGGAGAACCAGGCATCGGTGAAGCGCCAGCCGAGGGAGGGGTCTTTCTTGCCGTAGTCCATGTGCCCATAAACACGCTTGCCGTCGATTTCCTTGACGTCTTCGCTGAAGAACTTGGCGATGTCTTCATAGGCCGACCAGTTCACCGGTACACCCAGCTCGTAGCCGTACTTCTCCTTGAACTTGGCCTTCAGTTCCGGACGCTCGAACCAGTCGGCGCGGAACCAGTAGAGGTTGGCGAATTGCTGGTCGGGCAGTTGATAGATCTTGCCGTCCGGCGCGGTGGTGAAGGAAAGGCCGATGAAGTCCTTGAGATCGAGGGTTGGCGAGGTGTAGTCCTTGCCTTCATTGGCCATCAGGTCGGTGATGGATTCCGTCTTGCCATAGCGAAAATGCGTACCGATCAGGTCCGAGTCGTTGACCCAGCCGTCATAGATGTTCTTGTCGGATTGCATCTGGGTCTGCAGCTTTTCCACCACGTCGCCTTCCTGCAGCAAGTCGTGGGTCAGCTTGATCCCGGTGATTTCGCTGAAGGCCTTGGCCAGCACCTTGGACTCGTATTCGTGGGTGGCAATAGTCTCCGAGACCACGTTGATCTTCATCCCACGAAACGGCTCGGAGGCCTTGATAAACCACTTCAGCTCTTCCAGCTGCTGCTCGGGCGTCAGGGTCGAGGGTTTGAATTCGCTGCCGATCCATTTCTTCGCAGCATCTTCATAAGCATCGGCCCAGGCCGCAGCGCTCAAGCCACTGAGTGCCAGCATGGCTGCCAATGAAACGCTATGTCGCAGCTTGTTGTTTTTGTCGAACATAGAGACCTCCTGTTTGAGTTTCGGAGCACGATTGCCGATTTTCGACTAGCCCCAGCGCATCACAGCCAACAGCCACACCAGGGACAGCGCGGACGCCACCCAGATGCTCCAGCCGGTAGCGCCAATCACCAGCAAATGCAGGTAGGCGCTGCCGAGAAGACCAATAAACAGCCGATCACCACGGGTGGTGCTGATCGGTAAAAAGCCGCGCCGGGGAATGCTCGGTGAACGCAGCTCCCAAGTGGTCATGCCCAGCAGCAGCAAACCGATGACGCCGAAGAAAATCGCAGTGGGCAGGGTCCAGTTCATCCATTCCATGATCAGTTCCTCACACTCGGCCCAGGGCAAAGCCCTTGGCCACATGGTTGCGGACAAACCAGATCACCAGCATGCCCGGCAGGATGGTCAGCACGCCCGCCGCCGCCAGCACGCCCCAGTCGATGCCCGAGGCCGACACGGTGCGGGTCATCACCGCCGCGATCGGCTTGGCGTTGACCGAGGTCAGGGTGCGCGCCAGCAGCAGTTCGACCCAGGAAAACATGAAGCAGAAAAACGCCGTCACGCCGATTCCCGAGCCGATCAGTGGGATGAAAATCTTCACGAAGAACTTGGGGAAACTGTAGCCGTCGATGTAGGCGGTTTCGTCGATCTCCTTCGGCACCCCGGACATGAAGCCTTCGAGGATCCACACCGCCAGCGGCACGTTGAACAGGCAATGAGCCAGGGCCACCGCGATGTGGGTATCGAACAGGCCGATGGACGAATAGAGCTGGAAAAACGGCAAGAGGAACACCGCTGGCGGCGCCATGCGGTTGGTCAGCAGCCAGAAGAACAAATGTTTGTCGCCAAGAAAGCGATAGCGCGAGAACGCATAGGCCGCTGGCAGCGCCACGCTGAGGGAGATCACCGTGTTCAGGCTGACGTAATACAGCGAGTTGATATAGCCGGTGTACCAGCTCGGATCGGTAAAGATCACCTTGTAGTTGGCCAGGGTGAATTGCTCGGGAAACAGGGTCAGCCCACCGAGGATTTCCGTGTTGCTCTTGAACGACATGTTCAGCAGCCAGTAGATCGGCACTAGTAGGAACAGGATGTAGAGCAGCAGCGGCACCAGCTTTCTCAGGTTCATGTCAGGGCCTCAGCGGTTGGCGTCGGAGTGGGTCATGGCGGTATAGAACAGCCAGGACACCAGCAGAATGATCAGGAAATACACTAGGGAGAAAGCCGCAGCCGGGCCGAGGTCGAACTGTCCTATCGCCATTTGAGTCAGGGTCTGACTGAGGAAGGTGGTGGCATTCCCCGGTCCGCCACCGGTGAGCACGAAGGGCTCGGTGTAGATCATGAAGCTGTCCATGAACCGCAACATCACCGCGATCAGCAGCACACTCTTGAGCTTGGGCAACTGGATATGCCGGAACACGGCCCAGCTGGATGCGCGGTCGATGCGCGCGGCCTGGTAGTACACATCCGGAATCGCCCGCAGACCGGAGTAGCAGAGCAACGCCACCAGCGAGGTCCAGTGCCAGACATCCATCACCAGCACCGTGACCCAGGCGTCCATGGTGTTGGCGGCGTAGTTGTAGCTGATACCCATGGCGTTCAGCGTCGAACCCAGCAGGCCGATGTCGGCGCGGCCGAAAATCTGCCAGATGGTGCCGACCACGTTCCACGGAATCAGCAGCGGAATCGCCAGGATGATCAACACCAGCGACGACCAGCGACCCTTGGTCGGCATGGTCAGGGCGATGCCGATGCCCAGGGGGATTTCGATCAGCAGCACGCAGGCCGAATAGATGAACTGGCGCAGCAGCGAGTCATGCAAGCGCGGATCGAGCAGCACTTGTTTGTACCAATCGGCCCCGACGAAGTAGCGGCTCGACTGGTCGAAGATGTCCTGCACCGAATAGTTGACCACGGTCATCATCGGGATCACCGCGCTGAACGCCACCAGCAGGAACACCGGCAACACCAGCCACCAGGCCTTGTTGTTCTGCACCTTGTTCATGACTGGACCTCTAGCAGGTAATCGTCGGCATAGACCATCAGCCACTGCGCCGGAAAACTGATCCAGGCGCTGCCCTCGGGCACCGGTTTGTCTTCGGCCAGGCGCACCTTGAGGGGTGCGCCGTCGAGTTTCAGGGTGAGGATCTTGTAGGTGCCGAGGTCCTCGACATGCACCACATCCGCACGCATCGCCTCTTCGTAAGGCTCGTCCCAGACATGGATGAACTCCGGGCGAATGCCCACTTTCAGCGTCTTGAATTCAGCCTCGGCAAGTCGCCGTTGCATGGCCTCGGACAACCCCAGGTCGGTACTGGCAAAACCCACTCCGCCGGCGCGCGGGCTGACCTCGATCAGGTTCATCCCCGGACTGCCGATGAAATAGCCAACGAAAGTGTGGCTGGGCCGCTCGAACAACTCCCGCGGGGTGCCGAACTGGACAATCTGCCCGCCGTACATCACCGCGATCTTGTCGGCGAAGGTCGAGGCTTCGAGCTGGTCGTGGGTCACGTAGACCATGGTGATGTTGAACTGCTCGTGGATCTGCTTGAGCTTGCGCCGCAGCTTCCATTTCAGGTGCGGGTCGATCACCGTCAGCGGCTCGTCGAAGAGGATCGCCGAGACGTCATCACGCACCAGTCCACGGCCCATGGAGACCTTCTGCTTTTCGTCGGCGGTGAGGTTGCGCGCCTTCTTCGCCAGCAGATTCTGCAGGTCGAGCACCTCGGCAATTTCCTCGACCTTGCTGCGTACCCGGGCTTCTGCCAGGCCCTGATTGCGCAGCGGGAAGGCCAGGTTGTCGAACACTGTCATGGTGTCGTAGACCACCGGAAACTGGAACACCTGGGCGATGTTGCGCTTCTCCGGGGTCAGCTGGTTGACCACTTTATTGTCGAACAGCACCTGGCCCTCGGAGGGACTGAGCAAACCGGAAATGATGTTGAGCAAGGTCGACTTGCCGCACCCGGAAGGACCGAGCAAAGCATAGGCGCCGCCCTGCTCCCAGATGTGGTTCATTTCGCGGATCGCATAATCCTCGGGGCCGCTTGGGGTGCGGGTGTAGCTATGGGCGAGGTTTTGCAAATGAATTTCGGCCATCAGGCAACCCTCGCGACACGTCGACCGGGCGCCTGTAACAAGCGTCCCTGGGCGTCGAAGACAAACAGTTTGTGGGTAGGGATATAGATACGAATCGGCGCATCGACGTCGTATTCGTGGACCCCGGGCAAGTGCAGCACCAGCAGGAAATGCTCGTTGCGCACATGCAGGAAAGTTTCCGAGCCGCTGATTTCCGCGACTTCGACGGTGACCGCCAGCTCCAGGTCGTCATCGTTGCTCGGCACTAACGAGATGTGGCTGGGGCGCACGCCGAAACGGAACTCGCCCTCGCCCACCGCCCGCAGGTCAACGTTAAGCGGGAAGTGCACGAAATTGGCGAAGCTCACTTCGTTGCCACTGATCCGCCCCGGCATCAGGTTGATCGGCGGCTCGGAAAACAACTCGGCCGCCAGTACCGTCCGGGGCTGGTGATAGACCTCGGCGGTCTTGCCGCTCTGGATCACCCGGCCTTCATGAACAATGGTGGTGGTGCCGCCCAGGGCCAGGGCTTCGTTGGGTTCGGTGGTGGCATAGATGGCAATGGTGTGGCGGGCCTGGAACAGTTCGCGCATTTCTTGGCGCAGTTCCTCGCGCAGCTTGTAGTCGAGGTTGACCAGCGGCTCGTCGAACAGGATCAGCTCGGCATCCTTGACCAGCGCCCGGGCCATGGCAGTGCGCTGCTGCTGGCCGCCGGAAAGCTCCAGCGGATAACGCTGGAGGAACTTGTCGATACGCAACATCTGCGCGGTTTCGCGCACCTTGCTCTGGATCAGCTCGGCTGAAACCCCGGCCTGGCGCAGCGGCGAGGCAATGTTCTCAAACACAGTCATGGTCGGGTAATTGATGAACTGCTGATAGACCATCGACACATTGCGCAAGCGTACCGGGCGCTGGGTGACATCGACGCCATTCATCAGCACCCTACCGCTGTCCGGTTTGTCGAGGCCGGCCATCAAGCGCATCAGGCTGGTCTTGCCGGACAGCGTACGTCCTAGCAGGACATTGAAGGATCCGGGTTCGAATTTCAGGCAGGCGTCATCGATCCAGATCTGACCCTCGACGGTGCGGCTGACGTGCTCCAGGGTTAACGACATGGCGCGGCCTTTTTTATTATTGGGAGACAAGCGACCGGAGCAATAGAGCGACATTCGTGCCAGAAATGGCAAGTGATTGATTTGCTGGGAAAACCCTTATTGGTGCGGCGAATGGGCGTTCATTGCTGAACACATTTGAACAGTTCATCTGGTTGACAATGAACAATAGTGAACAACACTCAATGGACGGTTTTTGCTCCAATTCAGTGAACACAGAGGAATCAGTGTAGGAGCGAGCCTGCTCGGGAAAGCGGAGTGTCATTCAACGAATTTAGTGACTGTCCCGGCGCCTTCGCGAGCAGCGGAACGCCGCCCGGGCTGCTCCCACAGGGGATCTCTTTCGTTCTGAGGAATTGGACTCCATAACAACAATAAAAACATCGCATCAGAGGCTGACTGCCATGGCCGTTCCTGCCCCGCCCCTGTCCCATGACGCCATGGTCCAGGACTCCTGGTCCCGTTGCCGCGGCTTTGGCTTGCAACACCAAAGCGCTCCGGCTTTCGATCAACTGCCCGCCGCTGACATTTCCCGCCTGCTCGACAGCCAGCACGCGCTGGTACAGACCACCCATCAGGAAGTCCTGCCGTATTACGAAAACATCCTCAGCAACTCCAACTGCCTGATCATGCTCGCCGACAATCAAGGCCAGGTGCTGACCTCCTGGGGCACTCAACGCCTGATCGACCCCGCGCTCAGCCGTGGTTTCAATGCCGGCGCCAACTGGCGCGAGCAATGCAGCGGCACCAACGCCATCGGCACCGCGCTGGCTTGCGAACAGGCGGTGCATATCGCCCACGATGAACACTTCCTCAAGGCCAACCGCTTCATGACCGGATCGGCGGCACCCATCTTCGATGCCGAACGGCGGGTCATTGCGGTGCTCGATGTATCCAGCGACAGCTATCTGCCGCCGGACCACACCCTGGGCATGGTCAAGATGATGAGCCAGACCGTGGAAAACCGGCTGATCCTCAACCTGTTCAAGGGTGAACACTTTCAACTGGTGTTCAACACCGGCCTGAACAACCTCGACAGCCAATGGGCCGGGCTGTTGATTTTCGATGAAAGTGGCCAGGTGCTGTCGGCCAACCGCCGTGCCGATAACCTGCTCGGCGTGCGTCTGTCGCGGCTCAGCGTCGAAAGCCTGTTCCAGGTGTCGCTGCGTGAACTGCTCAATCAACCCGACGGCCAGCCCTTCGCCCTGCAAGCCGCTGGGCGCAATCGCTTTCATTGCCTGCTGCGGCGCCCGCAACAGCAGCCGATCCAGCCTCGTGTGTTCAGCGAACCGGCCGCACCTGCTGCTGCCCCCCAAGCCATCGGCCTGAGCACCCTGCACTTCGGTGACAGCCGCGTAGAAAAGGCCGTGCGCCAGGCCGAACGCCTGCTGGAGAAAGATATTCCGCTACTGATTCATGGCGAAACCGGAGTCGGCAAGGAGGTCTTCGTCAAGGCCTTGCACCAGGCCAGCTCGCGCAGCAAGCAGGCATTTATTGCGGTCAATTGCGCGGCGATCCCCGCCGAACTGGTGGAGTCCGAATTGTTCGGCTACGAAAAAGGCGCGTTCACCGGCGCAAACCAGAAAGGCAGCATCGGCCTGATCCGCAAGGCCGACAAAGGCACGCTGTTTCTCGACGAGATTGGCGACATGCCACTGCCGACCCAGGCCCGATTGCTGCGGGTATTGCAGGAGCGCTGCGTGCAACCGGTGGGCAGCAGCGAGTCGTTCGCCGTGGATATCCGGATCATTTCCGCGACCAACCTTGTGTTGCGCGAGCAGGTGCAACTGGGACGCTTTCGCGAGGATCTGTACTACCGCATCGGCGGCCTGACCCTCGAATTGCCGCCGTTGCGTGAGCGCAGCGACAAGCAGGCGTTGTTCAAGCGGCTGTGGGACCAGCATCGCGACCCTGCGCAGTGGAGCGGTTTGAGCGCGGAGGTCCTGGCGCTGTTCAGCCGCCATCCATGGCCGGGCAATCTGCGCCAGGTCAGCAGCGTGATGCAGGTGGCGCTGGCCATGGCCGAAGACCAGCCGATCCGCCCCGAGCATTTGCCGGATGATTTTTTTGTCGATTTGCAGATGGAGCCGGTTGAAACGCCGCAGCCGTTGGCAGTGAATCTGGAGGATGCCGAGGATTTGAGTCGGCAGTTGAAGGCGGTCGGGGGGAATATTTCGCACTTGGCGCGGCGGCTGGGGGTGAGTCGTAACACCCTGTACAAGCGGTTGCGCCAAGCCGAAAGCTGACTGCTGCGCAGTCAATCGCGATCAGGCTCGCTCTTACAGGGGATCTGTGCCTGGCCCACTGTAGGAGCGAGCCTGCTCGCGATGAGGCCAGCCCAAACACTGCAACAATCACATCCTTCACATAAACAAAAACCCGCACAAGGCGGGTTTTTGTCTTTAGCAGCTATGGCAATCAGTCAGCCAATCGCCAGGTCGTCCCACCCTTGCCGTCTTCCAGCACCACGCCCATGGCGGTGAGCTGGTCGCGGATGCGGTCGGATTCGGCCCAGTCCTTGCCGGCCCGTGCAGCGAGGCGCGCAGCGATCAGCGCGTCGACTTCGGCGGCATCCACGCGCCCTTCGGCGCCGGCTTGCAGGAAGTCATCGGCTTCGAGCTGCAACACACCCAGCACGCTGGCCAGCTCTTTCAAGCGCGCGGCCAGGCCGGCCGCCGCATCCAGGTCGCTGTCGCGCAGGCGGTTGATCTCACGGACCATCTCGAACAGCACAGCGCAGGCTTCCGGGGTGCCGAAGTCGTCGTTCATCACCTGGGTGAAACGCTCGACGAAGGCTTCGCCGCCCGCCGGCGCCACGTTCGGCAGGCCTTTCAACGCATGGTAGAAACGCTCCAGGGCGCCCTTGGCGTCCTTGAGGTTATCTTCCGAATAGTTGATGGCGCTGCGGTAGTGGCTCGACACCAGCAGATAGCGCACGACTTCCGGGTGGTACTTGTCGAGCACGTCGCGAATGGTGAAGAAGTTGTTCAACGACTTGGACATCTTCTCGCCATTGATGCGAATCATCCCGCAATGCATCCACGCGTTGGCGTAGGTCTTGCCGGTGGCCGCTTCGCTCTGGGCGATTTCGTTCTCGTGGTGCGGGAACTCCAGGTCGCTGCCGCCACCGTGGATGTCGAAGGTCTCACCCAGGCAGCAGGTGGACATCACCGAGCACTCGATGTGCCAGCCCGGACGCCCGGCGCCCCATGGCGACTCCCAGCTCGGCTCGCCCGGCTTGACGCCCTTCCACAGGACGAAATCCAGCGGATCTTCCTTGGCTTCGTCGACCTCGATCCGCGCACCGATGCGCAGGTCTTCGATCTTCTTGCGCGACAGCTTGCCGTAGCCCATGAACTTGCCGACGCGGTAATACACGTCGCCGTTGCCCGGGGCGTAGGCGAAGCCCTTGTCAATCAGGGTCTGGATCATCGCGTGCATGCCAGGGATGTGGTCCGTGGCGCGCGGCTCCATGTCCGGCTTCTGGATGTTCAGCCGTGCTTCGTCTTCATGCATCGCCGCGATCATGCGCTCGGTCAAGGCTTCGAACGACTCACCGTTCTCATTGGCCCGATTGATGATCTTGTCGTCGATGTCGGTGATGTTGCGCACGTAGGTCAGGTCGTAACCGCTGAACCGCAACCAGCGGGTCACCAGGTCGAAGGCGACCATGCTGCGACCGTGGCCGAGGTGGCAGTAGTCGTACACGGTCATCCCGCACACGTACATGCGCACCTTGTTGCCATCCAGCGGCTTGAAAACTTCTTTGCTCTTGGTGAGCGTGTTGTAGATCGTTAGCACTTTAGTTCCTTGACTGAATCACTGGCCCCAGGAGTCGCGCAGGGTCACGGTACGGTTGAATACCGGAGCGCCCGGTTTCGAGTCCTTGATATCCGCGCAGAAGTAACCTTCGCGCTCGAACTGGAAACGGTCTTCCGGCTGTGCATTGCCCAACGAAGGCTCGGCACGACAACCGGTGAGGACTTGCAGTGAGTCAGGGTTGATGTTGTCGAGGAAACTGGCGCTGTCTTCGGCCTTCTCTGGGTTCGGCGAGCGGAACAGGCGATCGTACAGGCGCACTTCGCACTCGACGCTGGCCGCAGCCGGTACCCAGTGAATCACGCCCTTGACCTTACGGCCTTCCGGGTTCTTGCCCAGGGTTTCAGGATCGTACGAGCAACGCAGTTCGACGATGTTGCCATCGGCGTCCTTGATCGCTTCGTCGGCGCGGATCACGTAGCTGCCGCGCAGGCGCACTTCACCGGCCGGTTCCAGGCGCTTGTAGCCTTTTGGCGGCTCTTCCATGAAGTCATCACGGTCGATGTAGATTTCCCGGGCGAACGGCAGGACGCGCACGCCCATGTCTTCTTTCGGGTGGCACGGCAGTTCGAGGTTCTCGACCTGGCCTTCCGGGTAGTTGGTGATCACCACTTTCAGCGGACGCAGTACGCACATGGCACGCGGGGCGCTGTGGTCGAGGTCGTCGCGGATGCTGAATTCCAGCATGCCGAAGTCGACCACGCCGTCGGAGCGGTTGGTGCCGACCATTTCGCAGAAGTTGCGGATCGATTTTGGCGTGTAGCCACGACGACGGAAGCCCGACAGGGTCGACATGCGCGGGTCGTCCCAGCCGTTGACGTGTTTTTCATCGACCAACTGCTTGAGCTTGCGCTTGCTGGTGATGGTGTAGTTCAGGTTCAGGCGGCTGAACTCGTACTGGCGCGGCTTGGCCGGCACCGGCAGCGCGTCCAGGAACCACTCGTACAGCGGACGATGGCTTTCGAACTCCAGGGTGCAGATCGAGTGGGTGATGCCTTCGATGGCATCCGACTGACCGTGGGTGAAGTCGTAGTTGGGGTAGATGCACCACTTGTCACCGGTCTGGTGGTGGTGGGCGTGGCGGATGCGGTACATGATCGGGTCGCGCAGGTTCATGTTCGGCGAGGCCATGTCGATCTTCGCGCGCAGCACACGGGCGCCGTCCGGGAACTCACCGGCACGCATGCGGGCGAACCAGTCGAGGTTCTCTTCAACCGAACGGTCGCGGAACGGGCTGTTCTTGCCCGGCTCGGTCAGGCTGCCACGGTATTCCTTGGCCTGCTCGGGGCTCAGGTCGTCAACGTAGGCCTTGCCGGCCTTGATCAGTTCGACCGCCCAGTCGTGCAGTTGATCGAAATACTGCGAGGCGTAGCGCACTTCGCCCGACCACTCGAAACCCAGCCACTTGACGTCGCTTTCGATGGCGTCGATGTACTCCTGGTCTTCCTTGGCCGGGTTGGTGTCGTCGAAACGCAGGTGGGTGACGCCGCCGAATTCCTGGGCCAGGCCGAAGTTCACACAGATCGACTTGGCGTGACCGATGTGCAGGTAGCCGTTGGGCTCAGGCGGGAAACGGGTGACGATCTGCGTGTGCTTACCCGAGTCCAGGTCTGCCTGGATAATCGGCCGCAGGAAGTTGACCGGCACGGCTGGGCCGGTCTTGGCATTCGAGGTAGGGTCGACAGTGGGCTTGCTCATAGGATCCTTGGGCATACTCGTGCGTGGCCTTGATACGGGCCGGACAAAACAAAACCGCTATGATAGCCGATGCGCTCGAGCCCCTGACAGAGCAGGCGGCAAAACTGCTGATTTTATTGGCCGGGCGATGAAAAACAACCTCGAAATTCGCGCCTGTCGCGCTAAACTGCGCACCTTGGCCGTCAACGGCTGAACCGGTGCCGGGAGCTGTTGTCCCAAAACCCACGAATTCCTTGAAAGAGTAGTAATCATGACCCAAGTCAAACTGACCACCAACCATGGCGACATCGTCCTGGAACTGAACGCCGAGAAAGCCCCGATCACCGTGGCCAACTTCATCGAGTACGTTAACGCCGGTCACTACACCAACACCGTATTCCACCGCGTCATCGGCAACTTCATGATCCAGGGCGGCGGTTTCGAGCCAGGCATGAAGGAAAAGAAAGACAAGCGCCCAAGCATCCAGAACGAGGCTGACAACGGCCTGTCGAACGACAAATACACCGTCGCCATGGCCCGCACCATGGAGCCGCATTCGGCGTCCGCACAGTTCTTCATCAACGTGGCGGACAATAGCTTCCTCAACCACAGCGGCAAGAACGTGCAGGGCTGGGGTTACGCGGTATTCGGCAAAGTGACCGCCGGCACCGACGTGGTCGACAAGATCAAGGGTGTTTCCACCACCATGAAGTCCGGCCACCAGGACGTACCAGCAGACGACGTGATCATCGAGAAAGCCGAGATCATTGAGTGATATTGCTGATTTCAGACTTACATCTGGAAGAGGAGCGCCCGGACATCACCCGGGCGTTTCTGAATCTGCTCGCCACCCGCGCCCGCTCCGCCAGTGCGCTGTACATCCTCGGCGACTTTTTCGAGGCCTGGATTGGCGACGACGCCATGAGCCCCTTTCAACGCTCCATCTGCCAGGCCCTGCGCGAACTCAGTGACAGCGGCACGGCCATATTCCTGATGCACGGCAATCGAGACTTCCTGCTCGGCAAGGGGTTCTGCAAGGCGGCGGGCTGCACCCTGCTGCCAGACCCGAGTGTGGTGAAGTTCTATGACGAGCCGGTGCTATTGATGCACGGCGACAGCCTGTGCACCCGCGACGTCAGCTACATGAAGCTGCGGCGCACCCTGCGCAACCCGCTGACCCTGTTTATCCTGCGCCATTTGCCGCTGCGCACGCGCCACGCTCTGGCGCGCAAATTGCGCAGTGAAAGCCGCGCGCAAACCCGGGTCAAGGCCAACGACATCGTCGACGTGACCCCCGAGGAAATCCCGCGGATCATGCAGCAATACGGGGTGAAAACCCTGGTCCACGGCCACACCCACCGTCCGGCGATCCACAAGCTGCAGATCGGTGATCAGGCGGCCAAGCGCATCGTGCTGGGTGACTGGGATCGACAGGGCTGGGCCTTGCAGGTCGACGAGCAGGGCTTCCAGCTGGCGGCCTTCGATTTCGTGCCGCCGGTGGTGCCCGCCCTGCCCCAGCTTTAAGCCTTACAAGCAGGTCGCCAGTGCTGCCAACCGGCGTTTGGCGACAAAGTTGTCTTCAACGGCGTAGTACTTCAGCGAACCACCCTGCACATCAATGAAGGCCTCGGCGGAACGGGTGTAAACCGTGTAACCGCCGCCCTCGCTCGGCTCCAGGTAACCGCTGGCGTCGACGCCGAACACGTCCTCGTCCTGCCAGGCGAACTGCACGCACTGGGCGACGATCAGATCGGCCTTGTCCGAGCTCAGGGTCTGGTTCGGCGCCTGGGTACGCGCCTGCTTCATCGTCGACCCGGCACAACCCGCCAGCAGGACACCGGCCAGTGCCACCATCAAAATACGCATTGTGCTTCCTTAAAATGAGCAAAACGCCGACTCTATCACCCTGCGTCGCTGTCTCGAAATGCACCGGCTCTGCTTAACTGGGGAAAAACGCCTGACCCGAATCAACACCGGCCGCCCCAGGCTGCGCATACTGCCTATTTACCGAGGAAGATCCATGGCCCCAATCCAATCGCCACACGAACTGGCGCTGCAACGCTTCCTCAATGCGCACCCTGCGCTGCGCGAGGAACTCGACCACCTCAACCCCCTCGCCGCCCAGGCCAAGCACCAGACCCTCGAAGTCTTTCGCAATGAACACCTGCACGAAGCCTTCGAAGCCGAGGCTGAGCGCCTGGGTTTGTTCGCCTGGGAGCTGACCCTGCAACTGACCAGCGCCACCCCCGAGGACTTTCAGGCGCAACGCCTGGAGGTGCACAAGGAAGTGGCGCAGATGGCCGGCATGGACTGGCCGGCTTATTGCGAACTGAACGGCATCAAGGAGTAAGCGATGCTGCCCACCGCGCCCCATAGAACTCCAACCGCCGCCCTGCAACACACCCAGAAGTGGCGCGGGCGCATTGGCCTGTGCCTGGTGGCGAGTCTGTCGGTGCTGGCAGGCATGACCGACGCCATCGGCTTTATGGCCACCGGCGACTTCGTCTCCTTCATGAGCGGCAACACCACCCGCCTGGCCGTGGCGATCAGCGACGGTGACTGGCGCCTGATCCTGCGCTTGCTGGGATTGGTCTTGATGTTCGTGCTCGGCAATGCGCTCGGCGTGATCGTCAGCCGCATGAGCAGACGGCGTGCCCTGCCGCTGATGCTGAGCATCGCCGCGCTGCTGTGTTTGGCCGCCGCTTGGCCGTTCGAGGCGCGCTACCCGGCGCTGGTCGGCGCGGTGATCGCCATGGGCATGCTCAACGCCGCAGTAGAGCAGGTCAACGGTTTGCCGATCGGCCTGACCTACGTCACCGGCGCCCTGTCGCGCTTTGGTCGCGGGCTGGGGCGCTGGATGCTCGGTGAACGGCGCAATGGCTGGCGCGTGCAGTTGATCCCGTGGACCGGCATGTTCGCCGGCGCCGTACTCGGCGCGCTGCTCGAGCAGCGTTTCGGCCTGCAGGCCCTGTACGCCAGCGGCCTGCTCGCTGCTGTGCTGGGTATCGCGTCGCTGAAGATTCCACGGCGCTGGCAACTGGGCTATATGCCGCGCTGAATCGCCCTTCGCCGCTGCATCGATAAAGCATTATCATGGCCGCAGATTTATCCTCAGAGTTCGCCATGAAGTTCGCCATCGCGCTGTTTTCCGCTGCACACGCGCCCTCCTCGCGCCGCGCCCTGCTGTTCGCCCAGGCGGCGCTGGCCGGTGGGCACGAAATTGTGCGGCTGTTTTTCTATCAGGACGGCGTTTACAACGCCTCCAATTCCCTGGTCACGCCCCAGGACGAGCCGGACCTGGCGCGGCAATGGCGCGACTTTGTCAGCGAGCACCAGCTCGACGCCGTGGTGTGCATTGCCGCCGCCCTGCGCCGTGGCGTGCTGGACACCGCCGAAGCCCAGCGCTACCAGCGCAGTGCGATCAACGTCGATGCGCCGTGGGAATTGTCCGGCCTCGGGCAACTGCACGATGCGGTGCAGGACGCCGATCGCCTGATCTGCTTTGGAGGGCCATGAGTCATGCCTAAATCCCTGTTGATTGTCAGCCGCCAGGCACCCTGGTCCGGCCCAACCGCCCGTGAAGCCCTGGACATCGTGCTCGCCGGCGGCGCATTCGATTTGCCGATCGGCCTGCTGTTTCTCGACGATGGCGTGTTCCAGCTGGCCAGCGGACAGAACGCCAAGGCGCTGCAACAGAAAGACCTCAGCGCCAACCTGCAGGCACTGGGCCTGTTCGGGATTGACGAGCTGTTCGCCTGCGCCGACAGCGCCAGCGCCCGTGGCCTGAAGCCCGACACCCTGAGCCTCGACGAGCTGCAGCTACTGGATGCCGGGCAGATCTCGGCCGTTATCGACCGCTTTGACCAGGTGATTACCCTCTGATGTCGACTTTGCATGTGTTGTCTCACTCACCGTTCAACGACGACCGGCTGACCAGTTGCCTGCGCCTGATCGGTGCCCACGACGGACTGCTGCTCACCGGTGATGCGGTCTACGCCCTGCAACCCGGCACCGCGCCGCTGCAGGCATTGCAGGCCCGGGGCGCTGGTTTGCGCGTGCTGGCGCTGGACGAAGACGTTCAGGCCAGGGGTTTGCAAGTGCCTGAAGGGGTTACCGCCATCGACTACCCGGCCTTCGTCGAGCTGTCGATTGCCTACGACAAGGTCAACAGCTGGCTATGAATGCGCTGACCGTAGGTACACGGCACATCGAACTGGACAAGGACGGCTATCTGCTGGACCTGGCCGATTGGTCCGCGGAGGTCGCCAAGGCGCTAGCGGCAGCCGAGGAGCTTGAGCTGACCCCGGAGCACTGGGAAGTCCTTGAGCTGTTGCGCGGTTTCTATCAGGAGTTCCAGCTGTCGCCGGCGACGCGGCCGCTGATCAAGTACACCGCACTCAAGCTGGGACCGGACAAAGGCAACAGCCTGCACCTGAACCGACTATTCAAAGGCACCCCCGCCAAACTCGCCGCCAAGCTGGCGGGCCTGCCCAAACCGACGAATTGCCTATGACCGACTTCGCCCCACTGCTCATCGAAACGCCCGCCGAACACCCTTTCGCGCCCTTCGTGCGGATTCTCGGCAAAGGCAAACGCGGCGCCCGCAGCCTGACCCGCGAAGAAGCCCGCGAGGCAATGGGCATGCTGCTCGACGACAAGGTCGAAGACACCCAGCTCGGCGCGTTCCTGATGCTGTTGCGGCACAAGGAGGAAAGCCCGGAAGAGCTGGCCGGCTTCACCGAGGCCCTGCGCGAGCGCCTGGACGCCCCGCCGCTGGCGGTCGACCTCGACTGGCCGACCTACGCCGGCAAGAAGCGACACCTGCCCTGGTACCTGCTGGCAGCCAAGTGCCTGGCACAAAATGGTGTCCGCATCTTCATGCACGGCGGCGGCGCGCACACCGCCGGGCGCCTCTACACCGAGCAGTTGCTGGACTTCCTGCAGATTCCGCTGTGTCGCACTTGGCAGCAGGTCGACAGCGCCCTTGCCGAGGGCAACCTGGCGTTCATGCCCCTGGGCGACTGGGCGCCGCAACTGCAGCGGATGATCGACCTGCGCAACACCCTCGGCCTGCGCTCGCCGATCCACTCACTGGCGCGGATTCTCAACCCGCTCGGCGCGCGCTGCGGCTTGCAGAGCATCTTCCATCCGGGCTACCAGGGCGTTCATCGGGACGCCAGCGGTCTGCTGGGGGACAACGTGATCGTGATCAAGGGCGATGGCGGCGAGATCGAGATCAACCCGGACGCCGACAGTCACCTGTATGGCAGCAGCGGCGGCGTCAGCTGGGACGAGGAATGGCCGCAATTGTCGGCGCAGCGTCACGTCAAGCCGGCAAGCCTCGACCCTGAGCATCTGAAAGCCGTGTGGCGCGGTGATGTGGTCGACAGCTACCCGCAAATGGCCCTGATCTCGACCATGGCCCTGGCCTTGCGTGGCCTCGGCACCTCGCGCGAGCAGGCCTTTATCACCGCCCAGCACTACTGGGACGCCCGGAACAGATCGATTTAACCGATCATTCCCGCCCACTCTTTGCTCTTTTAGTTCGAACCCATGGCCCTACACTGGACTTCAACGATTATCGGTAGAGGAGTCTGGACATGGGTTTGTTAGTCGAAGGCCAATGGCGCGACCAGTGGTACGAAAGCAGTAAGGATGGCGCCTTTCAGCGCGAGCAAGCGCAGCGTCGTAACTGGCTGACCGCGGATGGCCAGCCCGGCCCGAGCGGGGTCGGTGGTTTTGCTGCGGAGCCCGGGCGCTATCATCTCTACGTCTCCCTGGCCTGCCCCTGGGCCCATCGCACCCTGATCCTGCGCAAGCTCAAGGGCCTGGAAGCATTGATTGATGTATCGATGGTCAGTTGGCTGATGGCCGAGAACGGCTGGTCCTTCGATCAGCAACTGGGCTCCAGCGGGGATCCACTCGACCACTTCCAGTTCCTGCACCAGCGCTACACCGCCGACACCGCCGACTACACCGGACGCGTGACCGTGCCGCTGCTGTGGGACAAGCAACAGCAGCGCATCGTCAACAATGAGTCGGCGGAAATCATCCGCATGTTCAACAGCGCCTTTGACGAGTTGACCGGCAATGACCTGGACTTCTACCCCGCGCCGTTGCGCGAAGCGATCGATGCGCTGAATGAACGCATCTATCCGGCAGTCAACAACGGCGTGTACCGCGCTGGCTTTGCTACGTCGCAACAGGCTTATGAAAGTGCGTTTGATGAGCTGTTTGCCGAACTCGATTATCTGGAAGTTTTACTCGATCAGAACCGCTACCTCAGCGGCGAGTATCTGACCGAAGCCGACATACGCCTGTTCACCACGCTGATTCGCTTCGACGCGGTGTACCACGGGCACTTCAAGTGCAACCTGCGGCGGATTGCCGACTATCCGAACCTGTCGAATTGGCTGCGTGAGCTGTACCAGTGGCCGGGTATTGCCGAGACCGTGGATTTTACCCACATCAAGAATCACTACTACGGCAGCCATAAGACCATCAATCCGACAGGGATTGTGCCGAAGGGGCCGATGCAGGATTTCAGTGCCGGGCATGATCGACAGCGGTTGAGTGGGAAAGGGGTTTGGCACAAACCGCGGAATTGATGTCGGTTTTTAGGGCCTCATCGCGGGCAAGCCCGCTCCCACAAGGGATTTGTGAACGACACAAAACCAATGTGGGAGCGAGCCGGCTCCGGGCGGCGTTCCGACGATGAATACGACGCGGTCCTCAGACTTTCGCCTGCGCCCCTTCGAACCAGGCCAGCTTCTCACGCAGCTGGACCACTTCGCCGACGATCACCAAGGTCGGTGCATGCACTTCATGCTCCGCCACCAGCTCTGGCAGATTGCCCAGAGTGCCGGTGAACACCCGCTGGTTGGCAGTGGTGCCCTGCTGAATCAGCGCCGCCGGAGTGTCCGCCGAGCGGCCATGGCCGATCAACTGCTCGCAGATGATCGGCAAACCCACCAGGCCCATGTAGAACACCAGGGTTTGCGCGGGGGCGACCAGGTCGCTCCATGGCAGGTCCGAGGTCCCGTCCTTCAGGTGTCCGGTGACAAAGCGTACCGACTGCGCGTAGTCGCGATGGGTCAGGGGAATCCCGGCATAGGCCGCGCAGCCGCTGGCGGCGGTAATGCCCGGCACCACCTGAAACGGAATGCCGTTGGCCGCCAGCTCTTCGATCTCTTCACCGCCACGGCCAAAGATGAACGGATCGCCCCCCTTGAGCCGCACCACCCGCTTGCCCTGCTTGGCCAGGTCAACCAGGTGCTGGTTGATCTGGTCCTGCGGGACCGCGTGATCGGCGCGTCGCTTGCCGACATACACACGCTCGGCATCGCGCCGGCACAATTCGAGAATCGCCGGGGCGACCAAGCGGTCGTAGAGCACCACGTCCGCTTGCTGCATCAGGCGCAAGGCACGGAAGGTCAGCAAGTCCGGATCGCCCGGCCCGGCACCGACCAGATACACCTCACCGGTCGCCGGCGTGGCTTCGCCGGCGATCTTGGCCTGCAGCAAACGCTCGGCCTCAGCGCCCTGCCCGGCCAGTTGCCGATCGGCAATCGGTCCCTGGAACACGTCTTCCCAGAACGCCCGGCGTTGCTGGACGTCCGGAAACAAGCCCTTGACCTGATGGCGAAAGCGCGCCGCCAGGCCGGCCAATTGGCCATAAGTCGAGGGAATCCAGGTTTCCAGCTTGGCCCGGATCAGCCGTGCCAGCACCGGCGCATCGCCGCCACTGGAGACCGCGATCACCAGCGGTGAACGGTCGACAATCGCCGGGAAGATCACGCTGCAAAGGGCCGGCGCGTCCACCACATTGACCGGCACGCAACGCCGATGGGCATCCTCGGAAACCCGGGCGTTCAGCGACTCGTCGTCGGTGGCGGCAATGATCAGCCCGCAACCGTCGAGGTCCGACTCCTGGTATCCACGCACCACCAGTTCGCCGCCACTGCCTTGCACCAGTTCACGCAACTGGCTTTCGATCTCGGGTGCAACCACCCGCAACAGCGCGCCGGCATCGGCCAGCAGGCGAGATTTGCGCAAGGCAATCTCGCCACCACCGACCACCAGCACCTGGCGCCCGCGCAGGTTGTGAAACAGCGGCAGAAATTCCATTTAGCCGATGACCTCAAGGCCGCCCATGTACGGCTTAAGTACTTCAGGCACACGGATCGAACCGTCGGCCTGCTGGTAGTTTTCCAGCACCGCCACCAGGGTACGACCGACCGCCAGGCCAGAACCGTTCAGGGTGTGCACCAGCTCAGGCTTGCCGGTTTCCGGGTTACGGAAGCGAGCCTGCATGCGGCGGGCCTGGAAGTCACCGCAGTTGGAGCACGAGGAAATCTCGCGGTACTTGTCCTGGCTCGGGATCCACACTTCCAGGTCATAGGTCTTGACCGCGCTGAAGCCCATGTCGCCGGTGCACAGCGCCAGGGTGCGGTAAGGCAGCTCGAGCAGTTGCAGGACTTTCTCGGCATTGGCGGTCAGGCCTTCCAGCGCTTCCATGGACGTCGACGGCTCGACGATCTGCACCATCTCGACCTTGTCGAACTGGTGCTGGCGAATCATCCCGCGAGTGTCACGACCCGAAGCACCCGCTTCGCTGCGGAAGCATGGAGTGTGGGCGACGAACTTGATCGGCAGCAATTTTGCATCGACGATTTCGCCGGCGACGATGTTGGTCAGCGACACTTCGGCAGTCGGGATCAGGTACAGGTCGGCTTCACCTTCGCGGGCGATCTTGAACAGGTCTTCCTCGAACTTCGGTAGCTGCCCGGTGCCCTGTAGGGCCGGCGCTTGTACCAGGTACGGGGTGTAGGCCTCTTCGTAGCCGTGTTCGCTGGTGTGCAGGTTGATCATGAACTGCGCCAAGGCGCGGTGCAGGCGGGCGATCGGGCCACGCAGCAGGGCGAAACGTGCGCCGGACAGCTTGGCTGCAGTTTCGAAGTCCAGCCAGCCGAACTTCTCGCCGAGGGCGACGTGGTCCTTGACCTCGAAATCGAAGGTGGTCGGCGTGCCCCAGCGGCGCACTTCGACGTTGCCCTCTTCGTCAGCGCCCAGCGGCACCGATTCGTGGGGCAGGTTGGGCAGGCCCAGCAGGATCGAATCCAGTTCGGTCTGAATCGCGTCCAGCTCGACTTTGCCGGCGCTCAGCTCATTGGCCATGCGCTCGACGTCTGCCATCAACGGCGCGATGTCTTCGCCACGCGCCTTGGCCTGACCGATGGATTTGGAGCGCGAGTTGCGTTCAGCCTGCAGTGCTTCGGTGCGGGTCTGGACGGTCTTGCGCTGTTCTTCCAGCGCTTCGATGCGCGCAACATCCAGCACAAAGCCACGGGATGCCAGGCGGTCCGCTACGTCCTGGAGGTTGCTACGTAACAGTTTGGAATCGAGCATGTCGGTCTCTCGTTTATCAAAGTTTGGTCAGGGACAGGCCAGCCCACGTCGCGAGCAGCCCGCCGAATACGGAAATCGCCGCATAGCCCAGGGCCAGCGGCACTTGCCCGCTTTCCAGCAGGCGCACCGTATCCAGTGAAAAGGATGAAAAAGTCGTCAGGCCGCCTAAAAAGCCAACCATCAACCCGGCACGTACCTCGATGGGTACCTCCGGGCGCAATAAAAACAGGCCGTACAATATGCCGATCAGCAGACAGCCCACGATATTAACGGCCAGCGTCGCGGTATAGAAGTGCCGCGGCCAATTGGCGTTGATCCAGTTGCCGGTGGCGAAACGCAACAGGGTGCCGGCGATGCCTCCAGCGGAAACTGCAAGGATCAAGGGAATCACGGTTTCCTCCGCTGCCTGGGGCTTAACCGGTCGAGCTGTGCCAGATGATTGAGCTTCTCGCCGATCTTCAATTCCAGGCCGCGCGGCACCGGACGGTAGAAGGGCTGCGGCTCCAGCGCGTCGGGAAAATAGTCTTCGCCGGCGGCATAGGCATCCGGCTCGTCATGGGCGTAGCGGTATTCATCGCCGTAGCCCAGTTGCTTCATCAGTTTGGTCGGGGCATTGCGCAGGTGCAGCGGCACTTCCAGCGAACCGTGCTCGGCGGCGCTGCGCATGGCGGCCTTGAAGCCCATGTACACCGCGTTGCTTTTTGGCGCACAGGCCAGGTAGGTAATCGCCTGGGCCACCGCCAACTCGCCTTCCGGACTGCCCAGGCGTTCCTGCACATCCCAGGCCGCCAGGCACAGGCTCAGGGCACGCGGGTCGGCGTTGCCGATGTCTTCACTGGCCATGCGCACCACGCGCCGGGCCAGGTACAGCGGGTCGCAGCCGCCGTCGAGCATGCGCGCAAACCAGTACAGCGCGCCATCCGGGTTGGAGCCGCGCACCGACTTGTGCAGTGCGGAAATCTGGTCGTAGAACGCCTCGCCACCCTTGTCGAAACGCCGCCGCGTATCACCCAACAGGCTCTGCAGTAGCTCGATGCCAATTTCGTTGTTGTCCTCGGCCAGGTCCGAAGCGTTCTCCAGCAGGTTCAGCAGGCGCCGGCCATCGCCGTCGGCCGCTGACAACAACATCTGGAAGCCTTCATCGCTGAGGCTCAACTGGCGCTTGCCGAGGCCGCGCTCCTCAGTGAGGGCGCGTTGCACCAGCTTGTTCAGCGCCGCTTCATCGAGGCTTTTGAGGACGTAGACCCGTGCTCGGGAGAGCAAGGCGTTGTTCAATTCGAAGGAAGGGTTTTCCGTGGTCGCGCCGATGAAAATCAGCGTGCCGTCTTCCACGTAGGGCAGGAACGCATCCTGCTGCGACTTGTTGAAACGGTGCACTTCGTCGACGAACAGGATGGTCCGGCGGCCGTATTGACCGGCCTGCTGCTTCGCCACTTCCACCGCCTGGCGGATTTCCTTGACCCCGGCCAGGACCGCCGAAACCGTCTCGAAGTGCGCATCCGAGACTTCCGCGAGCAACCGCGCCAGGGTGGTTTTGCCTACCCCGGGCGGGCCCCAGAAGATCATCGAATGCAAGGCACCCTGCTCCAGCGCCTCGCGCAAGGGTTTGCCACGCGCCAGCAGGTGCTCCTGACCGACGTACTCGTCCAGATTGGTCGCGCGCAAACGGGCGGCCAGGGGCTGGGCGATCGGGGCACTGCGAAACAGGTCCATCACTAGGTTTGCAACCTCATTGGAGCGCGATACAGCGGGTCAAAAAACAACCCCTGTGCTTTATTCCTGAATGACATCGGCACCCTTGGGGATGTCGAACTTGAACTTCGAAGCCGGGATCGACTCGTTGGCCTTGACCCCAGTGAACAGGATATTGGTGCGCTGACCCACGCTGTCGATCAACTGCATGTCATTGACCAGCCCATTGCGGAACGACAGGCGCAGGTTATCGAACAGAGTGTCCTTGGTTTTCGGCTTGAGGGTGAAGTCGATTACCCCGCCAGCTTCCTTGGCACTGATGTCGAAGCTCTGGCTGATTTTCGACACGTCACCGGACAACAGCAGCGCCGGAGTCTGAGTCAGGCGCTGGTCGAGGGTCTTGATCGTCACCTGTTCCAGGTCCGGGTCCCACAGGGTGACCTTCTTGCCGTCGGAGACCATCAGCTGTTCCTGTGGCGCATCGGTGTGCCAGTAGAACAGGCCCGGGCGCTGCAGCGACATCTGGCCCTGGGTTTCCTGCAACTGGGTGCCGCTGCCATCAAGGGTCAGCTGGGAAAAACGTGCGCTCAGGGTCTGGGATTTTTCCAGCAACTGAGTCAGACGCGCCACATCCTTGTCATCGGCGTGGGCCGAAAGCGTGGTCAACGCCAATACCGGCAACAGCAACATGCGGATTAGACGCATGGGAGTCCTCATAGAGATTCATTTGAATGACGCACCGCGTGTCTTCACGCGGTGCGGATCAGTCGCGTGCCGGGCTTGGGGCCAGGACTTCACGCGAGCCGTTGGTGTTCATGGAGGTCACGACTCCGGCCATTTCCATGGCCTCGATCATGCGCGCCGCGCGGTTGTAACCAATCTTCAGCTTGCGCTGGACCGCCGAAATGGAAGCCCGGCGACTTTCCAGCACAAATTGTACGGCTTCATCGTAGAGCGCGTCGGTTTCCGCGTCTTCCTCACCGCCACCGCCGCCGTTTTCGAAGCCGCTGCCAGCCTCTTCGACGCCGTTGAGGATGTCGTCGTTATATTCCGGTGCGCCACGCAGCTTCCAGGCTTCCACCACCCGGTGCACTTCATCGTCGGAAACGAATGCGCCGTGCACGCGGATTGGCAGGCTGGTGCCAGGCGGCATGTAGAGCATGTCACCGTGGCCCAACAGCTGTTCGGCGCCGCCCTGGTCGATGATGGTTCGCGAGTCGATTTTGCTCGACACCTGGAACGCCATCCGAGTCGGGATGTTGGCCTTGATCAGGCCGGTAATCACATCCACCGACGGCCGCTGAGTTGCAAGGATCAAGTGGATACCGGCGGCACGGGCCTTCTGCGCGATCCGCGCGATCAGCTCTTCAACCTTCTTGCCGACGATCATCATCATGTCGGCAAATTCGTCGACCACCACCACGATAGTTGGCAGCTTGGTCAACAGCGGCGCTTCGTCGTGGATGCTTTCTCGGTTGTACAGCGGGTCAGACAGCGGCGTACCGGCTTCCTGGGCCTCGCGCACTTTCTGGTTGAAGCCCGACAGGTTACGCACGCCCATCTTCGCCATCAATTTATAGCGCCGCTCCATCTCGGCCACGCTCCAGCGCAGGGCGTTGGCGGCGTCCTTCATGTCGGTCACCACCGGACACAGCAAGTGTGGAATGCCTTCGTAGATCGACAGTTCGAGCATCTTCGGGTCGATCATGATCAATTTGGCGTCTTCCGGGCCAGACTTGAACAGGATCGACAGGATCATCGCGTTGACCCCCACCGACTTACCGGAACCCGTAGTACCGGCCACCAGCAAGTGCGGCATCTTCGCCAAGTCGGTGATGATTGGCTTGCCGCCGATGTCATGGCCCAGGGCCAGGGTGACCGGCGACTTGAAGTTGTCGAACTCCGGCGTCGACAGCACTTCGGAGAAGCGCACGATCTGCCGGTCTTCGTTGGGAATCTCGATACCCACGGTGGTCTTGCCCGGGATCACTTCCACCACCCGCACACTGGTCACCGCCAGCGAACGCGCGAGGTCTTTGGCCAAGTTGGCAATACGACTGACCTTGACCCCGGCAGCCGGTTGAATCTCGTAACGGGTGATCACCGGGCCAGGGTGGATCGAATCCACTGCGACCTCAACCCCGAATTCCTTGAGCTTGATTTCCAGCAAGTGGCCGACCGCCGCAAGCGACTCAGGCGAATAGTTGAGCTGTTTCTTTTCCGCCGGGTCGAGAATCGAGATCGGTGGCAAGGTACCTTCCACGGCGCTGTCGACGAACAACGGTGCCTGCTTCTCTTTTTCCACACGTTTGCTCGGCGCCGCCGGCTTGGGCGGGGCCGGCGCGATCACCGGTGGCACCTGTTTCTCGCGCTCCGACATGTGTTTGCTCAGGGCCTGCTCACGCTCGATCAGGCGTTCCTTGACCTTGGCCTGCTCACGCTTATCGGTGACGGTGGGGGCCACAACTTCATTGACCCGCTCATCCACTTCGCGCAATTGCGCAACCAGTTGCTTGCGTTCGGTGCGCGCGGCCCACCAGCGATTGGCTACGCCCTGGAACAGCTCCAGCAGGTCGAGGGTGATCTTGCCGGTCAGGTCCATGACCTTGAACCACGACAGGTCGGTAAAGACGGTCAGGCCGAACAGGAACAAGGCAATGAACATCAGGGTGCTGCCCTGAATATTCAGAGCATTCTTCGCCAGATCGCCCAGGCTTTCGCCCAGCGCACCGCCGGCACCGGCCGGCAAGCCGGTGGGTGCATGAAAATGGATATGGGCCAGGGCCGCGCCCGACAGCACCAGGAACACCAGGCCGATCAGACGCCAGGAGAACAGCCAGCCGCTCCACTCCCACGGCTCGTGGCGCTGACGGAAGATCTGCCAGGTCTTGATCGCCAGCAGCAGCGGGAAGATGTAGGCGAAATAGCCCAGCACCATGAACAGAATATCGGCGCTGTAGGAGCCCGCCGGGCCGCCGAAATTCTGCACGTCATCAATCTTGCTGTTATGACTCCAGCCCGGATCGTCCTTGCCATACGTGAGCAAGGCCATCATCAGGAACAGGCACAAGGCACCGATGGCGATCAATGCACCTTCCTTGAGTCGGTAGTGCAGATGTTGACGCCAGAGCGGAACGACTGTTTTAGGTGCTGCGGTGGATTTCTTCAAAACGCTTCTTTTCCTGCGCCAGAGGCGCGTCCATCTGTTGAATGACGATGAAAAACTGCCCAATCCAGGCAGGTAAAAAAGTGCACAGGCGCAACAGGGACTACTTTTAACACTGCGTCGCGGTTTCTATAAACACGTCACGCACGGGTTTTTGATGAAAAGCATTGTTACAACCTTGCATTGTACGGGTTTGTGCATTCAACGCCATGCTTCAAACCCTGGTCTACAGCATAGCCAAACGTAACGGGCATGCCGTTCAATTTGAGCATGCATTGTCTTTCGTGACAAAGGCTTATGAGGTGTTTTTATGAGCGAAGTGAAGCATTCCCGCCTGATTATTCTCGGCTCCGGCCCGGCCGGCTACAGCGCTGCCGTGTATGCCGCCCGCGCCAACCTGAAACCGGTGGTCATCACCGGTTTGCAGGCCGGCGGTCAGCTGACCACCACGGTTGAAGTGGACAACTGGCCGGGGGACGTTGAAGGCCTTACCGGCCCCGTCCTCATGGAGCGCATGCAAAAACACGCCGAACGCTTTGACACGCAGATCGTTTACGACCACATCCACACCGCCAAGTTGCAGCAGCGCCCGTTCGAACTCATCGGCGACAGCAGCACCTACACCTGCGACGCGCTGATCATTGCCACCGGCGCCTCCGCGCAGTACCTGGGCCTGCCCTCGGAAGAAGCCTTTGCCGGCAAGGGGGTCTCGGCCTGCGCAACCTGCGACGGCTTCTTCTATCGCAACCAGGTGGTCGCGGTGATTGGCGGCGGCAATACGGCCGTCGAAGAGGCGCTGTACCTGTCCAACATCGCCAAGGAAGTTCACCTGATTCACCGCCGAGACAAACTGCGCGCGGAGAAAATCCTTCAGGACAAACTCTTCGACAAAGCCGCCAACGGCAATATCCGCCTGCACTGGAACCAGCACCTGGACGAGGTGCTGGGTGACGCCAGCGGCGTGACCGGTGCTCGCCTGCGCGACAGCCACAGCGGTGCGACCCAGGACCTGCCCTTGGCCGGGGTGTTCATCGCCATCGGACACAAACCCAATACCGATCTGTTCGCTGGACAACTGCCGATGCATGATGGCTACTTGCGCGTCCAGGGTGGCAGCGAGGGCAATGCGACAGCCACCGCCATCGCAGGAGTATTTGCCGCCGGCGATGTCGCCGACCATGTGTATCGCCAGGCGGTCACTTCTGCCGGTGCGGGTTGCATGGCGGCGCTGGACGCTGAAAAATACCTCGACGACAACTGAGCCAGGCTTTCGCGGCAGCTCGACGCTGCCGCCGCCCTCCCCCACTGCAAGCGAAAGACCATGCTGACTTGGCTACAACGCAACTCCCTGGAATTCCCGCCGCTGGAAAAAGCCATGCGCGAGCCCAACGGCCTGCTCGCCGCCGGTGGCGACCTGTCTGCCGAGCGCCTGGTGCAGGCTTATCGCCATGGCTGCTTCCCGTGGTTCAATGAAGGCCAGCCGATCCTCTGGTGGTCACCCGACCCGCGCACCGTGCTGTTTCCCGAAGAACTGCATGTATCGCGCAGCCTCGGCAAACTGCTGCGCCAGCAACGCTATCAGGTGACGTTCGACCGCGACTTTGCCGCAGTCATCAGCGCCTGCGCTGCGCCGCGCGATTACGCCGACGGCACCTGGATCACCGGCGCCATGCAAGATGCCTACCTGCAGTTACATCGCCAAGGCCACGCACACTCAGTGGAAGTCTGGGAGCACGGAGCCCTGGTCGGCGGCCTCTACGGACTGGCCATGGGGCAGCTGTTTTTTGGCGAGTCGATGTTCAGCCGCGCCGACAATGCCTCCAAGGTCGGCTTTGCCACGCTGGTCCAGCATCTCAAGGAGGCCGGTTTTGTGCTGATCGACTGCCAGATGCCTACCGAGCATTTGCACAGCCTGGGCGCTCGCTCGATCCCGCGCCGCGACTTTGCCGGGTATCTGGCCCGCCATCTCGATCAACCCAACAGCGCAACATGGGTTTGCTAGGCGACTTTTGCGCCCGTGGCTTACACTTAATTGAACGGCTTCTCCCGAGGGTTGACTCATGACCGAGTTGGCGCGTCTCAAGTTTTATGCCACTCAGCCCCACTCTTGCAGCTATCTGCCGGATGAACAGGCGACCACCCTGTTCCTCGACCCTAGCCAGCCGATGGATGTGCATGTCTATGCAGACCTGTCCGAGATGGGTTTTCGGCGAAGCGGCGATCATCTCTACCGCCCCCACTGCCAGAACTGCAATGCCTGCGTTCCGGCACGTATTCCCGCGCTGCAGTTCAGCCCCAATCGCCAACAGAAGCGGATCTTCAAGCGTAATGCCGACTTGCAGGTGCGCCCGGCAAAACCGGGGTTCAGCGAAGAATACTTCGACCTTTACCAGCGCTACATCGAACAACGCCATGCCGATGGCGACATGTATCCGCCCAGCCGTGACCAGTTTTCCACCTTCCTGGTCCGCGACTTGCCTTTTTCCCGCTTCTACGAGTTCCGCCTCGAAGGTCGCCTGCTGGCGATCGCCGTGACCGACCTGCTGCCCAATGGCTTGTCGGCGGTCTACACCTTCTATGAACCCGACGAAGAACGCCGCAGCCTGGGGCGCTACGCCATCCTCTGGCAGATCGGCGAAGCCCGGCGCCTGGGCCTGGATGCGGTGTACCTGGGTTACTGGATCAAGAACTGCAAAAAAATGAACTACAAGACCCAATATCGCCCTATCGAGCTGCTGATTAATCAGCGCTGGGTGGTTCTGAATTAAGGTCTTCCCCTAAAGCTCTTGGCTTGACCCCTCTTTTTCGGGCACAATGCACGCCGCTTTTGCCTGGCGCAGTTGCACCGGGCCATTCATTGGACACCGAGGGCTTTACTGCATGTCGAAAGAAGACAGCTTCGAAATGGAAGGCACTGTCGTCGACACCCTGCCCAACACCATGTTTCGCGTGGAGTTGGAAAATGGGCACGTCGTAACCGCACATATTTCCGGCAAGATGCGCAAGAACTACATTCGTATTCTTACCGGTGACAAAGTGCGCGTCGAACTGACGCCCTATGACTTGAGCAAAGGGCGCATCACCTACCGCGCTCGCTAATCAAGTCAATACAAGACGCCCGGCTCTGCCGGGCGTTTTTGTATGCGCGAGATTTGGGATTCGCTCCAGAGTTCAATGGGCAGTAAAAAGGCGTCCGAAGACGCCTTTTTGTTGTGTTGCGACCAACTCAGGCCATTTCCGCCGTGGTCTCGAAGTCGAAGGTCAGCTCGCCGTCCTTGATGTCGATGTGCACTACACCGCCATGGTCGGCCAGTTCGCCAAACAGAATCTCCTCCGCCAGTGGACGCTTGATCTTGTCCTGGATCAGGCGTGCCATGGGTCGAGCCCCCATCGCCGAGTCGTAGCCACCCGCTGCCAGCCAACTGCGGGCCGCATCGGTAACTTCCAGCTGTACTCGCTTGTCTTCCAGTTGCGCCTGCAGTTCGGTAAGGAACTTGTCCACCACGGACTTAATGACCTCATGACTGAGGCGACCAAACTGGATAATGGTGTCCAGACGGTTACGGAATTCCGGCGTGAAGCTCTTCTTGATCACTTCCATCGCATCGGATGAGTGATCCTGATGACTGAAACCAATCGACGCACGGGCTGCCGTTTCGGCACCGGCGTTGGTGGTCATGATCACAATCACATTGCGGAAATCCGCCTTGCGCCCGTTGTTATCGGTGAGCGTACCGTGGTCCATGACCTGCAGCAGCAGGTTGAAGACTTCCGGATGCGCCTTCTCGATTTCATCGAGCAACAGCACGCAATGGGGTTGCTTGGTGATCGCTTCGGTCAGCAGACCGCCCTGATCGAACCCGACGTAGCCCGGAGGGGCACCGATCAGACGCGAAACAGTGTGGCGCTCCATGTACTCGGACATGTCGAAGCGAACCAGTTCGATCCCCATGGCCTTGGCCAACTGGCGAGCCGCTTCGGTTTTACCGACACCCGTAGGCCCGGCAAACAGGAACGAACCGACAGGTTTATCAGGCGACTTGAGGCCGGCACGGGACAATTTGATGGCGGTCGACAGCGAATCGATCGCCGCGTCCTGACCAAACACGGTCAACTTCAGGTCACGCTCCAGGTTACGCAGCAGCTCCTTGTCGGAACTGGTGACGTGTTTCGGAGGAATTCGCGCGATTTTCGCGACGATGTCTTCCACCTGAGGCACTTCGATGCGCTTGACCCGACTCTCGACCGGTTGCAGGCGCTGGTACGCACCCGCTTCGTCGATGACATCGATGGCCTTGTCTGGCATATGCCGGTCATTGATGTAACGCGACGCCAGTTCCGCAGCGGCGCGCAAGGCTTCATCACTGTATTCGATATTGTGATGAAGCTCGAAACGCCCCTTCAGGCCGCGCAGGATACCAATGGTGTCTTCCACCGAAGGCTCCGATACATCGACTTTCTGGAAGCGTCGCGCCAGGGCACGGTCTTTCTCGAAAATCCCGCGGAATTCCTGGAAGGTGGTGGAACCGATGCAACGAATATCGCCGGATGACAGCAGTGGCTTGAGCAGGTTCGAGGCATCCATGACGCCACCGGACGCAGCACCCGCACCAATAATGGTGTGGATTTCGTCGATGAACAGAATGGCCTGAGGACGTTTTTTCAGCTCGCCGAGCAACGCCTTGAAGCGCTTCTCGAAATCGCCACGGTATTTGGTACCGGCCAGCAAGGCACCCAGGTCGAGGGAATAGACCACGCTGTTAGCCAACAGATCAGGCACCTGATTGTCGACGATGCGTTTGGCCAGGCCTTCGGCAATCGCGGTTTTACCCACGCCCGCCTCACCCACCAGCAACGGGTTGTTTTTGCGCCGGCGCGCGAGGATCTGCGCGACACGCTCAACTTCCATTTCACGCCCGACCAGCGGATCGATACGCCCCTGGCGTGCCAATTCGTTAAGGTTACTGGCGTAGGCGTCCAGCGGATTGCTTGAAGAAGAGGACTCGCCGCCCTCTTCGTCCTGCATGTCCTGTTCGCCTTCGGAGTGATCACCATGACCCGGCACTTTGGAAATGCCGTGGGCGATGTAGTTGACCACGTCGATGCGGGCAACGCTCTGCTGTTTAAGCAGGAACACTGCCTGACTCTCTTGCTCACTGAAGATCGCGACCAGCACGTTGGCGCCAGTCACTTCGCGTTTGCCCGAGCTCTGTACATGGAAGACAGCACGTTGCAGTACACGCTGGAAGCCCAGGGTTGGCTGGGTTTCACGATCCTCGTCATGCACGGGAATCAGTGGCGTGGTGGAGTCGATGAACTCCTGCAGGTCGTGCTTGAGTTTGTCGAGGTTTGCGCCACAGGCACGCAAAACGGTAGCGGCTGCCTCATTATCCAATAGGGCCAACAGGAGGTGTTCGACGGTCATGAACTCATGACGTTTCGAACGCGCCTCCTTGAAGGCGAGATTGAGGGTGACTTCGAGCTCGCGGTTTAACATAGCTTCACCTCATACCCAAGTGGTCGGCGTTAACCGTCCTTCTCGATTTCACAGAGTAGCGGATGCTGGCTTTCCCTGGCGTACTGGTTGACCTGCATGGCCTTGGTCTCGGCGATGTCCCGGGTAAACAATCCGCACACTGCCCGTCCCTCTGTATGAACGGCCAGCATTACCTTGGTCGCCAGCTCACGATTCAGGTTAAAAAACACCTCGAGCACTTCGACGACGAAATCCATCGGTGTGTAGTCATCATTGAACAAAACCACCTTGTACATGGGCGGCGCCTGTAAGGCAGGCTTCGCTTCCTGTACCGCAATGCCCGCGGAATCGTCCTCGTGCGAATCCGGGCGATCCTGATTGAATGTTAGTCGAATCTGGCTGATTGCATGCATGGAAAGAAAGGTTCGTCAGTTGAGCTGAATACAGTGGTGGGGGCGGCCGTAGAGCTTTTCAACTCTGGCTATCCGGTCGCCTTGACTATCGGCAAAACAGTGTTACAACCAATAGAGCCCACAGTGGGTAAAAAAGATCCACGCCGTCAAACCTTATTTACAGGATTTGACGAGGATTAACTGGATGATACTCCAGTGATGGAGTCTGTTGCAGAGGGAGTTGGGTATGTCAGGCGACAAGGTCAATGGCAAGGTCAAGTGGTTCAACAATGCCAAGGGTTACGGATTCGTCAATGAGGATGGCAAAACGGATGACCTGTTTGCCCATTACTCGGCGATCAAGATGGACGGCTACAAGACCCTGAAGGCCGGGCAATCCGTGAGCTTCAGTATTATTCAGGGCCCCAAGGGCTTGCACGCAGTCGACATCAACGCCGCCATTGACATCACTACCCGCGAAACCAGCGAGCAGGCGCAGACCGTTACCGCCTGAATCAAATTGCATAGCGAACAGCCATAAAAAAGCCGGCTGACTCAATCACTTGAGTCAGCCGGCTTTTTGTCATTGCCGCTCAGCTCACATGTGCGAGATCAGGGCATCGCCAAACGCCGAGGAAGACAGCAGCTTGGCGCCGTCCATCAAACGTTCGAAGTCATAGGTCACGGTCTTGGCCGAGATTGCGCCGTTGGTGCCCTTGATGATCAGGTCGGCAGCTTCGGTCCAGCCCATGTGACGCAGCATCATTTCAGCAGAGAGAATCAGCGAGCCCGGGTTGACCTGGTCCTTGCCGGCATACTTCGGCGCGGTACCGTGGGTTGCTTCGAACATGGCCACGGTGTCGGACAGGTTCGCACCTGGCGCAATACCGATACCACCCACTTCCGCCGCCAGGGCGTCGGACAGGTAGTCGCCGTTCAAGTTGAGGGTGGCGATGACATCGTATTCCGCCGGGCGCAACAGGATCTGCTGGAGCATGGCATCGGCGATGGCATCCTTGACGATGACGTTCTTGCCGGTTTTCGGGTTCTTGAACTGCATCCACGGACCGCCGTCGAGCAGGGTCGCGCCGAATTCCTCGGCCGCCACTTCATAGGCCCATTCCTTGAAGGCACCTTCGGTGAACTTCATGATGTTGCCCTTGTGGACGATGGTCAGCGAGTCGCGGTCGTTATCGACCACATACTGCAGGGCCTTGCGCGCCAGACGCTTGGTGCCTTCCAGGGATACCGGCTTGACGCCGATGCCGCAGTTTTCGTCGAAACGGATCTTGGTCACACCCATTTCTTCTTTAAGGAACTTGATGACCTTGGTGGCTTCCGGCGAACCGGCTTTCCACTCGATGCCGGCGTAGATGTCCTCGGAGTTCTCACGGAAGATAGTCATGTCGACATCACCGGGCTTCTTGACCGGGCTCGGCACGCCTTCGAACCAGCGAACAGGACGCAGGCACACATACAGATCGAGTTGTTGGCGCAGTGCCACGTTGAGGGAACGGATACCGCCACCGACCGGCGTGGTCAGCGGGCCCTTGATGGAAACCACGTAATCCTTGACTGCGTCCAGGGTCTCCTGAGGCAGCCAGGTGTCCTGATCGTAAACCTGAGTCGCTTTTTCCCCGGCGTAAACTTCCATCCAGGAAATCTTGCGGTCGCCGCCGTAAGCCTTTTTCACAGCAGCATCGACAACCTTGATCATGACCGGGCTGATATCAACGCCAATACCATCGCCTTCAATGAAAGGGATGATCGGGTTGTTAGGAACATTGAGAGAATGGTCTGCATTGACGGTGATTTTGTCGCCGACTGCTGGAACCTGAATCTTCTTGTATCCCATGCTGAACTCCGTTGTGTGGATTGAACATCTGGCTGCGTTCGAGCGTACCCCAGTTGAATCTGCACGGGAACCTCATGTTCTACCCAGATGATGGCAAAGCTGCACGGTTAGCGGCCTACAAGCCTGAAAGCAAAGGGAAAACCGCCTAAATCAAGCACATCAAGCGACCCTGCGCAGCACCCCGGGTGCGACCTTTAGACCAATGGACGAGACAGGTGGCGTATGAACCACCGGCGTTTTGCTAGCTACCTATGTATAATGCCGCCGCTGACCACAGAGTCACGACGGCCAAACGCCCCAAGATAACGCGTTTGGCCCGAAAAGCCGGGTTGTTACCGCAGCCCACCCGCTTGACGCTCGACTGATGCACCCAACATCACCGCGAAGAAATCTCGACATTCGGCTCAAGGACGACTTTTTAACGAACGCGCTTACCCGGCGCCCCTCGAGTTTCTGCGTACGCTCTAGCAAAGAAGAGAGTTAATCCGAATATGCCCACCCGCTCGAAGATCATCTACACCTTCACCGACGAAGCCCCAGCCCTCGCCACCTATTCCCTGCTGCCAATCGTCGAAGCCTTTACCGCTTCGGCCGATATCGCCGTGGAAACCCGCGATATCTCACTCGCAGGGCGTATCCTGGCCAGCTTCCCCGAGCAACTGGGTGACAAAGCCGTAGCCGACCACCTCGCCGAACTGGGCGCCCTGGCTGTTACGCCTGAAGCCAACATCATCAAGTTGCCGAACATCAGCGCTTCGGTTCCGCAACTGCAGGCCGCGATCAAAGAACTGCAAGCCCAGGGCTATGCACTGCCGGACTACCCGGAAAATCCGACCAGCGACGCCGACAAGGACGCCAAGGCCCGTTACGACAAGGTCAAGGGCAGCGCCGTAAACCCGGTACTGCGTGAAGGCAACTCCGACCGCCGCGCTCCGCTGTCGGTGAAAAACTACGCGCGCAAGCACCCGCACAAAATGGGCGCCTGGGCCAAGGACTCCAAGTCTCACGTGGCTCACATGAGCACCGGCGATTTCTACGGCAGCGAAAAGGCTGCCCTGATCGACGCCGCTGACGCCGTGAAAATCGAACTGATCGCTCAAGACGGCACCGCCACCGTCCTGAAGGCAAAAACCACCGTACAAGCCGGTGAGATCCTCGATTGCGCCGTGATGAGCAAGAACGCTCTGCGCAGCTTCATTGCCGCCGAGATCGAAGACGCCAAGGCCAAGGGCGTTCTGCTGTCGGTTCACCTGAAAGCCACCATGATGAAGGTCTCCGACCCGATCATGTTCGGCCAGATCGTTGCCGAGTTCTATCAAGAAGCCCTGGCCAAGCACGCTGACGTGCTGGCGCAGATCGGCTTCAACCTGAACAACGGTATCGGCGACCTGTACGCGCGCATCAAGGCCCTGCCGGCTGAGCAACAAGCTGCCATCGAAGCTGACATCCAGGCGGTGTACGCTGTACGCCCTGCCCTGGCGATGGTCAACTCCGACAAAGGCATCACCAACCTGCATGTGCCAAGCGACGTGATCGTCGACGCATCGATGCCAGCCATGATCCGTGACTCCGGCAAAATGTGGGGCACCGACGGCCAACTGCACGACACCAAGGCCGTGATCCCGGATCGCTGCTACGCCACCATCTATCAGGCGGTGATCGAAGACTGCAAGCAACACGGCGCCTTCGACCCAACCACCATGGGCAGCGTGCCAAACGTTGGCCTGATGGCGAAGAAAGCCGAAGAGTACGGCTCCCACGACAAGACCTTCCAGATCAAGACTGATGGCGTGGTCCGCGTGACCGACAGCAACGGCCGCACCTTGCTGGAGCAAGCGGTCGAAGCCGGCGACATCTTCCGCATGTGCCAGACCAAAGACGCGCCGATCCAGGATTGGGTCAAGCTGGCCGTCAACCGCGCTCGCGCCAGCAGCACTCCGGCGATCTTCTGGCTGGACCCAATGCGCGCCCACGACGGCGTAGTGATCGAGAAAGTTCAGGCTTACCTGAAGGATCACGACACCGCTGGCCTGGACATCCAGATCATGTCGCCAGTCGACGCCATGAACTTCACCCTGGCACGCACCCGCGAAGGCAAGGACACCATCTCGGTGACCGGCAACGTGCTGCGTGACTACCTGACTGACCTGTTCCCGATCATGGAACTGGGCACCAGCGCCAAGATGCTGTCGATCGTGCCGCTGATGAATGGCGGTGGTCTGTTCGAAACCGGCGCTGGCGGTTCGGCGCCGAAGCACGTTCAGCAATTGCTGGAAGAAAACTTCCTGCGTTGGGACTCCCTGGGCGAATTCCTGGCGCTGGCCGCCTCGCTTGAGCACCTGGGCGTCAACTACAACAACCCGAAGGCGCTGGTACTGGCCAAGACCCTGGACCAGGCCACCGGCCAGTTCCTCGACAACAACAAGTCGCCATCGCGTAAAGTCGGCAACATCGACAACCGCGGCAGCCACTTCTATCTGGCGCTGTACTGGGCTCAAGCCCTGGCCGCCCAGACCGAAGACGCAGCTCTGCAGGCGCAGTTCAGCCAACTGGCCAAGACCCTGACCGAGAACGAGGCGACCATCGTTGCCGAACTCAACGCCGTCCAGGGCAAGCCAGTAGACATCGGCGGTTACTACCACGCCAATGCCGAGCTGATCAGCAAAGCCATGCGCCCAAGCACCACCCTCAACACGGCGATTGCTGCGCTGGTGTAAGGTTGTAATGGAACATCACGAACCCCGGCCATGTGCCGGGGTTCGTGTTTTTGGATTTCACATAACGATCTGCCGACCCCTGAGCTGGCTTGCCAGCCCCTACAGGGTTCGCAGCAAAAATCCGAGGAACGTTTATGGATTGGCAACCCCACATCACCGTCGCCACCATCGTCGAAGACAGCGGCCGCTTCCTGATGGTCGAAGAACTCAAGCACGGGCGCGTGGTGCTTAACCAGCCGGCCGGGCACCTGGACCCGCACGAGACCCTGATCGAAGCCGCCGTCCGCGAAACCCTCGAAGAAACCGGTTGGGACGTCGAGGCCACCGGCATCACCGGCCTCTACTTATACACGGCGCCAAGCAACGGCGTGACCTACCAGCGGGTCTGCTTCACCGCCAAGGCATTGCGCCATCACCCCGATTATCAACTCGATGACGGCATCGTCGGCGCGGTCTGGCTGACTCGTGACGAGTTGCTGGCCCGGCGTGATGACTGGCGCAGCGAGCTGATCATCCGCTGCATCGATGATTATCTGGCCGGCAATTGCTTCAGTCTCGAACTGATCCGTCCTTCTCTTTAGCCTTGCGGGCGCCAGCCTGTTAGAATCGCGTCCTTTTTCAAGACACTCATTTAATTCCCATGCGTGATTCAGCTCCTTCTGACACCCAATCGAAGCGCGTCATTGTCGGCATGTCCGGCGGCGTGGACTCTTCCGTTTCCGCCCTTCTGCTGATCGAGCAGGGTTATCAGGTGGAAGGCCTGTTCATGAAGAACTGGGAAGAGGACGACGGCACCGAGTATTGCACCGCCATGGATGACCTGGCCGACGCCCAGGCCGTGTGCGACAAGATCGGCATCAAGCTGCACACCGCCAACTTCGCCGCCGAGTACTGGGACAACGTGTTCGAGCACTTCCTGGCCGAGTACAAGGCCGGTCGCACGCCGAACCCGGACATCCTGTGCAACCGCGAGATCAAGTTCAAGGCGTTCCTCGACTACGCCATGATGCTTGGCGCCGACCTGATTGCCACCGGTCACTACGTGCGCCGCCGCGACATCAATGGCCGCACCGAACTGCTCAAGGGCCTGGACCCGAACAAGGACCAGAGCTACTTCCTCCACGCCGTCGGCGGTGAGCAGATCGCCAAGACCCTGTTCCCGGTCGGCGAGCTGGAAAAACCGCAAGTTCGTGCAATTGCCGAAAAATACGAGCTGGCGACGGCCAAGAAGAAAGACTCCACCGGTATCTGCTTCATCGGCGAACGTCGTTTCAGCGACTTCCTCAAGCAATACCTGCCGGCTCAGCCAGGCGAAATCAAGACCACCGAAGGTGAAGTGATCGGCCGCCACCATGGCCTGATGTACCACACCATCGGCCAGCGCCAGGGCCTGGGCATCGGCGGCCTGAAAGACGCCAGTGATGAGCCGTGGTACGTATTGATCAAGGACCTTGAGCACAACGAGCTGATCGTTGGCCAAGGCAATGATCACCCGTACCTGTTCTCCCGCGCCCTGCTCGCCTCCGATATCTATTGGGTCAACCCGATCGACTTGAGCCAGCCACGCCGCCTGACCGCTAAAGTCCGCTATCGCCAGGGCGACCAAGCCTGCACCCTGGAAAAAACTGCGAGCGGCTATCGCGCCACCTTCGACGATCCGCAGCGCGCAGTCACCCCGGGCCAGTCGGTGGTGTTCTACGACGGCGAAATCTGCCTCGGCGGCGGCGTCATTGAAGTGGCCGAACCCTGGCACAGCAAGGACTCGCGTCCATGAGCCCGACCCAGGAGCAACTGACGGCGCTCGGCGGCGTGTTTCTTGCTGCGGTGCTGGTGGACAAGATCGCCAAGACCGGCCAGGTCAGCGAAGCGGGCCTGACCTGTATGCTCGGTAGCTTGCTGATCCGCGACCCCAAAGACACCCTGGAGGTCTACGGTGGCGACGACATCAACCTGCGCGAAGGCTATCGCGCACTGATCGGCGCCCTCGAGCGCGATCCCAGCACCCTGCAGCGCGAACCGCTGCGCTACGCCCTGTCGATGCTCGGCCTGGAACGTCAACTGGCCAAGCGCGAGGACCTGCTGGAGATCATCGGTAAGCGCCTGCCGCAGATTCAATCCCAGGTCGAACACTTCGGCCCGGCCCACGAAAACGTGGTCGCCGCCTGTGGCGCGCTGTACCAGGACACCTTGAGCACCTTGCGCCAACGGATTCAGGTCCACGGCGACATGCGCAATCTGCAACAGCCGAGCAATGCGTCGAAAATTCGCGCCCTGCTCCTGGCCGGCATCCGCTCCGCACGCCTGTGGCGACAACTGGGCGGCCATCGCTGGCAGTTGGTAATCAGCCGACGCAAATTGCTCAAAGAGCTTTACCCATTGATGCGTAACGAATAACTCGCATCAAGCACACCGAACTTTGCACTACGCGTAATACGCCGGTCAGTTGGCGACGGACCGGCGAATTTTTTCATGTATGATACGCGCCCCATTTCGTTGCCCGACTGTCCGAGAACACCCCATGCAGCTCTCTTCGCTCACTGCGGTTTCCCCTGTTGACGGCCGCTACGCCGGCAAAACCCAGGCCCTGCGCCCAATTTTCAGCGAATACGGCCTGATCCGTGCTCGCGTCCTCGTTGAAGTGCGCTGGCTCCAGCGCCTGGCCGCCCACGCCGCTATCGCGGAAGTGCCCGCCTTTTCCGCCGAAGCCAACGCCGTTCTCAATGAACTGGCCGAGAACTTCTCGCTGGAGCACGCCGAGCGCGTCAAAGAGATCGAGCGCACCACCAACCACGACGTCAAGGCCATCGAGTATCTGCTCAAAGAGCAAGCGGCCAAGCTGCCTGAACTGGCCAACGTTAGTGAATTCATCCACTTTGCCTGCACCAGCGAGGACATCAACAACCTGTCCCACGCCCTGATGCTGCGCGAAGGCCGCGATGAGGTGATGCTGCCGCTGATGCGCCAGACCGCCAACGCCATCCGTGAGCTGGCCATCCGCTTCGCCGACGTGCCAATGCTGTCGCGCACCCACGGCCAACCGGCCTCGCCGACCACCCTGGGCAAAGAGCTGGCGAACGTGGTGTACCGCCTGGAGCGCCAGATCGCTCAGGTCGCCGCCGTGCCACTGCTGGGCAAAATCAACGGCGCCGTAGGCAACTACAACGCCCACCTGTCGGCCTACCCGCAGATCGACTGGGAAGCCAACGCCCGCGCCTTCATCGAAGACGAACTGGGCCTGGGCTTCAACCCGTACACCACGCAGATCGAACCGCACGACTACATCGCCGAGCTGTTCGACGCCATTGCGCGCTTCAACACCATCCTCATCGACTTCGACCGCGACATCTGGGGCTACATCTCCCTGGGCTATTTCAAGCAGCGCACCATCGCTGGCGAAATCGGTTCCTCGACCATGCCGCACAAGGTCAACCCGATCGACTTCGAGAACTCCGAAGGCAACCTGGGTATCGCCAACGCGCTATTCCAGCACCTGGCGAGCAAGCTGCCGATCTCCCGCTGGCAGCGTGACCTGACCGACTCCACCGTGCTGCGCAACCTCGGTGTCGGCTTCGCCCATAGCGTGATCGCCTACGAAGCCAGCCTCAAAGGCATCAGCAAGCTGGAACTCAACGAGCAGAAAATCGCCGCTGACCTCGACGCCTGCTGGGAAGTCCTGGCCGAGCCGATCCAGACCGTGATGCGCCGCTACAACATCGAAAACCCGTACGAAAAGCTCAAAGAACTGACCCGTGGCAAGGGCATCAGCCCTGAAGCGCTGCAGACTTTCATCGATGCCCTGGACATGCCTGCACAGGCCAAGGCCGAGCTGAAACAGCTGACCCCGGCCAACTACATCGGCAACGCTGTAGAGCAAGCCAAGCGCATCTGATTGACCGCTGGACCCGTTTGAGACGCCCGGCCGCGCCGGGCGTTTTTATTCCCGTCTGAAAAATGCTTTTTTTCAATAGGTTACACATGAATCCTGACATTCCTCTTCAACTCCTGGGCGGTATCACGGCGCGCGAGTTCATGCGCGACTACTGGCAGAAGAAACCGCTGCTGATCCGCCAGGCGTTTCCTGATTTCGAAAGCCCGATCGACGCCGACGAACTGGCCGGCCTGGCACTGGAAGAAGAAGTTGAATCGCGTCTGGTGATCGAGAACGGCGAGCGTCCATGGGAATTGCGTCGCGGGCCGTTCGCCGAAGACGAGTTCAGCAAACTGCCTGAGCGTGAGTGGACCTTACTGGTACAAGCGGTTGACCAGTTCGTCCCGGAAGTCAGCGAGCTGCTGGAAAACTTCCGCTTCCTGCCGAGCTGGCGCGTCGATGACGTGATGATCAGCTTCGCCGCGCCTGGCGGCAGCGTCGGCCCGCACTTCGACAACTACGACGTATTCCTGCTGCAGGGTCACGGCAAGCGCAACTGGAAAATCGGCCAGATGTGCGACTCCGAGAGCCCGCTGCTGCAACACGCCGACCTGCGCATCCTCGCCGAATTCGAAGCCACCGATGAGTGGGTGCTGGAACCGGGCGACATGCTCTACCTGCCACCGCGCCTGGCCCACTGCGGCGTGGCCGTCGACGACTGCCTGACCTACTCGGTCGGTTTCCGTGCGCCGAGCGCTGCTGAAGTGCTGACCCACTTCACCGACTTCCTTAGCCAGTTCCTGACTGACGAAGAGCGCTACACCGACGCCGACGCGCAGCCGGTCGCCGATCCACACCAGATCCAGCACGACGCCCTTGGCCGCCTGAAAAGCCTGCTGGCCGAGCACATGAGCGACGAACGCCTGCTGCTGACTTGGTTCGGCCAGTTCATGACCGAGCCGCGCTACCCGGAACTGGTCGCAGGCCCGGAAGACATCGAGGAAGACGACTTCCTGAGTGCCCTGGAACAAGGCGCGGTGCTAATTCGCAACCCGAGCGCACGCCTGGCCTGGTCCGAAGTCGATGACGACCTGCTGCTGTTCGCCAGCGGCCAGAGCCGTTACCTGCCGGGCAAGCTGCGCGAGCTGCTGAAAATGATCTGCGCCGCCGACGCCCTGCATGTCGACAACCTCGGCCCATGGCTGAGCGACGAAGACGGCCGCGGCCTGCTGTGCGAACTGGTCAAGCAAGGAAGCCTGGGGTTTGCCGATGAATAAGATTCACGTAAGTGTCGCAGACTGGCAGAAGGACATCGCTGAGATCCGGCGCATTCGTGAAGCGGTGTTCATCGCCGAGCAATCGGTTCCACCGGAACTGGAATGGGATGCCGACGACGCGAGCGCCGTGCATTTCCTCGCTTTCGAAGGCGACTTTCCGATCGGTACTGCGCGCCTGCTGCCTGACGGGCACATAGGCCGGGTATCGGTGCTCAAAGACTGGCGCGGCTTGAAGGTCGGTGATGCCTTGATGCAAGCGGTGATCGGCGAGGCCGAGAAACGCGGTCTCAAGCAGCAGATGCTCAGCGCCCAGGTTCAGGCCACGGCGTTCTACGAGCGCCTGGGCTTTCAGGTAGTCAGCGCGGAATTCCTCGAAGCCGGGATTCCCCATGTTGATATGGTGCGTCACTCGGTCTGAGACCGTGGCGTGACCATCGCGAGCACCACAAAACGCCCCGTCATTTCCCAATGCCGGGGCGTTTTGCTGTCTAGGATTCAACTTGCCTCCTCGCGAGCCGACAAACTGGCACTATCGTGATTTTCCAAGGCGGAGAATATGGACATGCCCCTACGCACCCTGCTCACCACACTCCTGCTCGGCTGGAGCCTTTCAGCCGTCGCGGCAACTGCCGTGGTGCCTCTCAACCACCGCACCAGCGCCGACCTGCTGCCCGTGGCGCAGAAATTTATCGGCAAGGACGGCGACGTCAGCGCCTACGGCAATAAGCTGATCGTCAACGCCCCGCAGGAAAAGATCGATGAACTCAACACCTTAATCAGCCAACTCGACACCGCGCCCAAGCGCTTGCTGATCACCGTCGACACCAGCCAACAGAATCAGCAGGACAGTGGCGACCCACAATCCCGCGTCATCACCTACTCCACCGAAAGTCGCGAAGGCGGAACCCAGCAGATCCAGGCCAGCGAAGGCGTGCCCGCATTGATCCAGACTGGCCAGAGCGTGCCCCTCACCAGCACCCAGACTGACGGCTACGGCCGCCTGCTCAGCCAGACCGAATACCGCAATGTCACCCAGGGTTTCTACGTCACGGCCAGCCTCACCGGCGACACCGTGCACCTGGCCATCAGCACCAACCGCGACCGCCTCAGCCAGGAACGCCCCGATGTAGTGAACGTGCAAAGCACCGACACAACCGTCAGCGGCCGGGTCGGCGAATGGATCACCCTGGCCGGCATCAACCATCAGACCCAGGCCGACAAACAGCGCATGACCCGCAGCTACGCGACTCAGGGCCGGGAAGACATGACCTTGAGGGTCAAAGTCGAGACTTTGGACTAACTCACCGAAAACTGACTGATAAGTCGTATTAGACCAAAGATGTAGTGCCAGAAAAAAAGCACTACAAAACGTTTGACGATACAAAAAAGCAAAGGCATGATGGCCTCGCTCCCGCTAATCAGAGGCCCTGGCAAGGGCCTTCGAAGCGATGTTCGCACCTACCCCGCGAGCCGCTTCGTGTCTGTACCGCCCACAAGGTGTGTTTGACGAGGTTGCCGACTGGAACGAAGTTGTCCCGAGGGACGGAAGCGTAATTAGGTAACCCGGCACACCACTGATGTTCGCACCAGGCCCACGACGCCGAATGCGCCCGACAGCTCGCCTTTACCTGCTCAGCCTCCCCCCCGAGCCCATCGTTCATTCCGTCGCCACCCCGCCGAACCCGACTTGACCACCTGTGCTTCTGGTCAGCGAGCAGCCTCTTACGCCCTTTGACATGCGTACCTGGCAAACGGAATTTTCCACCCAAGACCTATGCGACGAGGTTTATCTCCATGGCACTGACACGCGAACAGCAAATTGCAGCCCTCGAAAAAGACTGGGCTGAAAACCCGCGCTGGAAAGGCGTGACACGCACTTACTCCGCTGCTGACGTCGTCCGTCTGCGTGGCTCGGTTCAACCTGAGCACACCTTTGCAAAAATGGGCGCTGAAAAGCTGTGGAACCTGGTCACCCAGGGTGCCAAGCCAGCCTTCCGTCCTGAGAAAGATTTCGTCAACTGCATGGGCGCCCTGACCGGCGGCCAGGCTGTACAACAGGTCAAGGCCGGCATTCAGGCGATCTACCTGTCGGGCTGGCAAGTGGCTGCGGACAACAACTCCGCCGAATCGATGTACCCAGACCAATCGCTGTACCCGGTTGACTCGGTTCCGACCGTGGTCAAGCGCATCAACAACTCGTTCCGTCGTGCCGACCAGATCCAGTGGAAAGCCGGCAAGAACCCGGGCGACGCTGGCTACATCGACTACTTCGCACCGATCGTTGCCGACGCTGAAGCCGGTTTCGGCGGCGTACTGAACGCCTACGAGCTGATGAAGAGCATGATCGAAGCAGGCGCCGCCGGCGTTCACTTCGAAGACCAGCTGGCTTCCGTGAAGAAATGCGGCCACATGGGCGGCAAGGTGCTGGTTCCAACTCAGGAAGCCGTGCAGAAGCTGACCGCTGCTCGTCTGGCGGCCGACGTTGCTGGCACCCCGACCATCATCCTGGCTCGTACCGACGCCAACGCCGCTGACCTGCTGACATCCGACTGCGACCCATACGACCAGCCATTCGTGACTGGCGAGCGCACCCAGGAAGGCTTCTACAAGGTCCGCGCCGGCCTGGACCAGGCGATTGCCCGCGGCCTGGCCTACGCGCCATACGCCGACCTGATCTGGTGCGAAACCGCCAAGCCGGACCTGGACGAGGCTCGTCGCTTCGCCGAAGCGATCAAAAAGGAATACCCGGACCAACTGCTGTCCTACAACTGCTCGCCTTCCTTCAACTGGAAGAAAAACCTGGACGACGCGACCATCGCCAAGTTCCAGCGCGAACTGTCCGCCATGGGCTACAAGCACCAGTTCATCACCCTGGCCGGCATTCACAACATGTGGCACAGCATGTTCAACCTGGCGCACGACTATGCCCGCAACGACATGACTGCCTACGTGAAACTGCAAGAGCAGGAATTCGCTGACGCGGCCAAGGGCTACACCTTCGTGGCGCACCAGCAGGAAGTGGGCACTGGCTACTTCGACGACATGACCACCGTGATCCAGGGCGGTTCGTCGTCGGTCACCGCACTGACCGGTTCGACTGAAGAAGAACAGTTCCACTGATCGGCTTCGCTTGAGTCAACGGCCGCTGCGAACCGATTGAACAGCTAACCGTAGCGCTGCACCTCTGACGCCCCGACCGAATGGTTCGGGGCGTTTTTTTTGGCACAACACCGCATGAACTTCATCGCGAGCAGGCTCGCTCCCACAGGTTTTGTGGCGAGCGCAGGCGTTGTGGCGCATTCAGAACCCTGTAGGAGCGAGCCTGCTCGCGATGAGGCCGGCACATCCAGCAAAAATATTGCCTGAAACATCGCTTTCGCGAGCAGGCCCGTTCCTACAAGTAACAGCCATGTAAGGGCAACTTTCCGGCGCACTTAACTGATAAACAGATTAAAAACCAATCCAAACAATATTGATTATCATTTAGAAAGAATTCCGTTCGTTACACTGTAAACAAAACATAATTGGCGAAATCCGGCCTAATGCCCACCTACCAAGGCCCACAGGGCATCGACGACTGCTAATGTCCTTATTCCTATAAATAATTTCGCTATAGGAATTTTACTTGCAGGGCGTTTAGCCATAAAATCAGCGGGATTGATTGCGCTGCGACATATCGTCACTGCTTTATTTCTTTATCAAGCTCAGAGACCCTTGCTCTCTGTTAAGGATTACCAGCATGCCCGAAGCGACAGGACTCATGGCCCACAACTGGGGCTTTGCCATTTTCCTTCTGGGTGTCGTTGGCCTCTGCGCCTTCATGCTCGGCGTCTCCGCCCTCCTCGGGTCAAAAGCCTGGGGTCGCAGCAAAAACGAACCGTTCGAGTCCGGCATGCTACCTACAGGTGGCGCCCGCTTGCGGCTCTCAGCCAAATTCTATCTGGTCGCGATGCTCTTCGTGATCTTCGATATCGAAGCCCTCTTTCTCTTTGCATGGTCTGTGTCCGTCCGCGAAAGCGGCTGGACCGGATTCGTCGAAGCTCTCGTTTTCATAGCAATTCTGTTGGCAGGTCTTGTCTACCTATTTCGAGTGGGCGCCCTTGACTGGGCTCCGGAAGCTCGTCGTAAGCGGCAGGCGAAGCTGAAACAATGAGGCTTTGGCAATGCAATACAATCTCACCAGGATCGACCCGGATGCTCCTAACGAGCAGTACCCGATCGGCGAGCGGGAAACCGTTTCCGATCCGTTAGAAGATCAAGTCCACAAAAACATTTACATGGGCAAGCTCGAAGACGTGCTGAGCGGTGCGGTCAACTGGGGACGCAAGAACTCCCTGTGGCCGTACAACTTCGGCCTTTCGTGCTGCTACGTGGAAATGACCACCGCCTTCACGGCGCCCCACGACATCGCGCGCTTTGGCGCCGAAGTTATCCGGGCATCGCCGCGCCAGGCGGATTTCATGGTTATCGCCGGTACCTGCTTCATCAAGATGGCGCCGATCATCCAGCGCCTGTACGAGCAGATGCTCGAACCGAAGTGGGTCATCTCGATGGGTTCATGCGCCAACTCGGGCGGCATGTACGACATCTACTCCGTCGTCCAGGGGGTAGACAAGTTCCTGCCCGTGGATGTCTACGTGCCTGGCTGCCCGCCCCGCCCTGAAGCTTTCCTGCAAGGCCTGATGCTGTTGCAGGAGTCGATTGGCCAGGAGCGTCGCCCACTTTCCTGGGTCGTTGGTGATCAAGGCGTGTATCGCGCCGAGATGCCTTCGCAGAAGGAACAGCGCCGCGAACAGCGTATTCAGGTCACCAACCTGCGCAGCCCCGACGAAGTCTGATCCAGAACAGTTCCTGCAAAGAAACGAGAAGCTGGCTTCATTCTTTACGTTGACCGAAAGCGATAAATAACCATGACTACAGGCAGTGCTCTGTACATCCCGCCTTACAAGGCAGACGACCAGGATGTGGTCGTCGAACTGAACAACCGTTTTGGCCCCGAGGCGTTCACCGCCCAGCCTACCCGCACCGGCATGCCGGTGCTGTGGGTTGCCCGTGCCAAACTCGTCGAAGTCCTGAGCTTCCTGCGCAACCTGCCCAAGCCGTATGTCATGCTCTATGACCTGCATGGCGTGGACGAGCGTCTGCGCACCAAGCGTCAAGGGCTGCCAAGCGGCGCCGACTTCACCGTGTTCTACCACCTGCTGTCGATCGAACGTAATAGTGACGTAATGATCAAGGTCGCCTTGTCCGAGAGCGACCTCAGCGTGCCGTCCGTCACCAGCATCTGGCCCAACGCCAACTGGTACGAGCGCGAAGTGTGGGACATGTACGGGATCGACTTCCCGGGTCACCCGCACCTGAGCCGCATCATGATGCCGCCGACCTGGGAAGGTCACCCGCTGCGCAAGGACTTCCCGGCGCGCGCCACCGAGTTCGACCCGTTCAGCCTGACCCTGGCCAAGCAACAGCTCGAGGAAGAAGCCGCGCGCTTCAAGCCTGAAGACTGGGGCATGAAGCGTTCCGGCGCGAACGAGGACTACATGTTCCTCAACCTGGGCCCGAACCACCCTTCGGCTCACGGTGCGTTCCGCATCATCCTGCAGCTGGACGGCGAAGAGATCGTCGACTGCGTACCGGACATCGGCTACCACCACCGTGGTGCCGAGAAAATGGCCGAGCGCCAGTCCTGGCACAGTTTCATCCCGTACACCGACCGTATCGACTACCTCGGCGGGGTGATGAACAACCTGCCGTACGTGCTCTCGGTCGAGAAGCTGGCGGGCATCAAGGTGCCGGACCGCGTCGACACCATCCGCATCATGATGGCCGAGTTCTTCCGGATCACCAGCCATCTGCTGTTCCTGGGTACTTACATCCAGGACGTCGGCGCCATGACCCCGGTGTTCTTCACCTTCACCGACCGTCAGCGCGCCTACAAGGTCATCGAAGCCGTCACCGGTTTCCGCCTGCATCCGGCCTGGTATCGCATCGGCGGTGTGGCCCACGACCTGCCGAACGGCTGGGAGCGCCTGGTCAAGGAATTCATCGACTGGATGCCCAAGCGTCTGGACGAGTACCAAAAGGCTGCGCTGGATAACAGCATCCTCAAGGGTCGCACCATCGGCGTCGCCCAGTACAACACCAAAGAGGCCCTGGAATGGGGCGTCACCGGTGCTGGCCTGCGTTCCACCGGCTGCGATTTCGACCTGCGTAAAGCGCGCCCGTACTCGGGCTACGAGAACTTCGAATTCGAAGTGCCGCTGGCGGCCAATGGCGATGCCTACGACCGCTGCATCGTGCGCGTCGAAGAAATGCGCCAGAGCCTGAAGATCATCGAACAGTGCATGCGCAATATGCCGGCCGGCCCGTACAAGGCGGATCACCCGCTGACCACGCCGCCGCCGAAAGAGCGCACGCTGCAGCACATCGAGACCTTGATCACGCACTTCCTGCAAGTTTCGTGGGGCCCGGTGATGCCGGCCAACGAATCCTTCCAGATGATCGAAGCGACCAAGGGCATCAACAGTTATTACCTGACGAGCGACGGCGGCACCATGAGCTACCGCACCCGGATTCGCACGCCGAGCTTCGCCCACTTGCAGCAGATCCCTTCGGTGATCAAAGGCGAGATGGTCGCGGACTTGATTGCGTACCTGGGTAGTATCGACTTCGTTATGGCCGACGTGGACCGCTAAGCATGAACAGCACGCTTATCCAGACAGACCGTTTCGCCCTGAGCGAAACCGAGCGCTCGGCCATCGAGCACGAGCTGCATCACTATGAAGATCCGCGCGCGGCGTCGATCGAAGCGCTGAAGATCGTCCAGAAGGAACGTGGCTGGGTGCCGGACGGCGCCCTGTACGCCATCGGCGAAATCCTCGGCATCCCGGCCAGCGACGTTGAAGGCGTGGCGACGTTCTACAGCCAGATCTTCCGCCAGCCAGTCGGCCGCCACATCATTCGCGTCTGCGACAGCATGGTTTGCTACATCGGCGGCCACGAATCCGTGGTCAGCGAAATCCAGAACAAGCTGGGCATCGGCCTCGGCCAGACCACGGCGGACGGGCGTTTCACCCTGCTGCCGGTGTGCTGCCTGGGCAACTGCGACAAGGCCCCGGCGCTGATGATCGACGACGACACGTTCGGCGACGTGCAGCCTGCCGGCGTTGCCAAACTGTTGGAGGGCTACGTATGACCCTGACTTCCTTTGGCCCAGCGAACCTGATCAAGCGCTCGCCCGAGACCCACCCGCTGACCTGGCGCCTGCGCGACGACGGTCAAGCCGTGTGGCTCGACGAGTACCAGGCCAAAAACGGTTACGCCGCGGCACGCAAGGCGTTTGCCGAGATGGACCAGGACGGCATCGTCCAGACCGTCAAGGACGCCGGCCTCAAGGGCCGTGGCGGTGCGGGCTTCCCGACCGGCGTCAAATGGGGCCTGATGCCCAAAGACGAATCCATGAACATCCGCTACCTGCTGTGCAACGCGGATGAAATGGAGCCGAACACCTGGAAAGACCGCATGCTGATGGAGCAACTGCCCCATCTGCTGATCGAAGGCATGCTGATCAGCGCCCGCGCGCTGAAAACCTACCGTGGCTACATCTTCCTGCGTGGCGAGTACACCACCGCCGCCAAGCACCTCAACCGTGCCGTGGAAGAAGCCAAGGCGGCTGGCCTTTTGGGCAAGAACATCCTCGGTTCGGGTTTCGACTTCGAACTGTTCGTGCACACCGGCGCCGGGCGTTACATCTGCGGTGAAGAAACCGCACTGATCAACTCCCTCGAAGGTCGCCGCGCCAACCCACGCTCCAAGCCGCCCTTCCCGGCCGCCGTTGGCGTGTGGGGCAAGCCGACTTGCGTGAACAACGTCGAGACCCTGTGCAACGTGCCTGCGATCATCGGCGACGGCGTCGAGTGGTACAAATCCCTCGCCCGCGAAGGCAGTGAAGACCACGGCACCAAGCTGATGGGCTTCTCCGGCAAAGTGAAGAACCCTGGCCTGTGGGAGCTGCCATTCGGCGTGCCTGCGCGCGAGCTGTTCGAAGACTACGCCGGCGGCATGCGCGACGGCTACACGCTCAAGTGCTGGCAGCCAGGCGGCGCCGGTACGGGCTTCCTGTTGCCAGAACACCTGGACGCACAGATGTACGCCGGCGGCATCGCCAAGGTCGGCACCCGTATGGGCACCGGCCTGGCCATGGCGGTGGATGACAGCGTCAACATGGTGTCCCTGCTGCGCAACATGGAGCAGTTCTTCGCCCGCGAATCCTGCGGCTTCTGCACCCCGTGCCGTGATGGCCTGCCATGGAGCGTCAAGCTGCTGATGGCCATCGAGAACGGCCAGGGCCAGCCCGGCGATATCGAGACCCTGCTGGGTCTGGTCGGCTTCCTCGGCCCAGGCAAGACGTTCTGTGCTCACGCACCGGGCGCCGTGGAGCCGTTGGGCAGCGCAATCAAATACTTCCGTCCAGAGTTCGAAGCCGGTATTGCGCCTCTCAGCGCCGCCGTCCCGCCCCTGGCAAAGCCGATCGTAGTCGGCGCGTAACCGTTGAAAAAAGCGAAGGGTCCGTGCCCTTCGCTTGTCGTGTGATGACGCCGGAAACGGCTGTTTTGACTCACGCGAATGACCAGATTCCATTAGCCACGCCCGCTGACACCGGGCCAACGAAGAACTTTGAACAATGGCCACTATCCACGTAGACGGCAAAGCGCTCGAAGTCGACGGGGCAGACAACCTGTTACAGGCATGTCTGTCGCTAGGCCTCGATATCCCGTATTTCTGCTGGCACCCTGCCCTGGGCAGCGTTGGCGCTTGCCGCCAGTGCGCGGTCAAGCAGTACACCGACGAGAACGACACCCGTGGTCGTATCGTCATGTCCTGCATGACCCCTGCCACCGACAACACCTGGATCTCCATCGACGATGACGAATCCAAGGCGTTCCGCGCCAGTGTTGTCGAATGGCTGATGACCAACCACCCGCACGACTGCCCTGTGTGCGAAGAAGGCGGTCACTGCCACCTGCAAGACATGACGGTAATGACCGGCCACAACGAGCGCCGTTACCGCTTCACCAAGCGTACCCACCAGAACCAGCAACTGGGCCCGTTCATTTCCCATGAAATGAACCGCTGCATCGCCTGCTACCGTTGCGTGCGTTTCTATAAGGACTACGCCGGCGGCACCGACCTGGGCGTGTACGGCGCGCACGACAACGTGTACTTCGGTCGCGTTGAAGACGGCGTGCTCGAAAGCGAGTTCTCCGGCAACCTCACCGAGGTCTGCCCGACCGGTGTGTTTACCGACAAGACTCACTCCGAGCGTTACAACCGTAAATGGGACATGCAGTTCTCGCCGAGCATCTGCCATGGCTGCTCCAGCGGTTGCAACATTTCCCCGGGTGAGCGTTACGGCGAACTGCGTCGCATCGAAAACCGCTACAACGGTTCGGTGAACCAGTACTTCCTGTGCGACCGTGGCCGTTTCGGCTATGGCTACGTCAACCGCGAAGACCGCCCGCGCCAGCCTCTGCTGGCCAACGGCGCCAAGCTGAGCCTGGACGAAGCGCTGGACAAGGCTGCTGACCTGCTGCGCGGTCGCAACATCGTCGGTATCGGTTCGCCCCGCGCCAGCCTCGAAAGCAACTACGCGCTGCGCGAACTGGTCGGTGCCGAGCATTTCTACAGCGGCATTGAAGCCGGTGAGCTGGCGCGTATCCGCCTGGTCATGCAGGTGTTGAAAGACAGCCCGCTGCCGATCCCGACCATGCGCGACATTGAAGATCACGACGCCGTGTTCGTCCTCGGTGAAGACCTGACCCAGACGGCCGCACGCATGGCTCTGGCCCTGCGCCAGTCGGTCAAGGGCAAGGCCGAAGACATGGCCGACGCCATGCGCGTTCAGCCGTGGCTCGATGCGGCGGTGAAGAACATCGGTCAGCACGCGCTGAACCCACTGTTCATCGCCAGCCTCGCCGAAACCAAGCTCGATGACGTTGCCGAAGAGTGCGTACACGCTGCTCCCGACGACCTCGCGCGCATCGGTTTCGCCGTGGCCCACGCCCTCGACGCCAGCGCTCCGGCAGTTGAAGGCCTGGACGCTGAAGCCCTGGAACTGGCCAAACGTATCGCCGATGCCCTGCTGGCCGCCAAGCGCCCACTGATCATTGCCGGTACTTCGCTGGGCTCCAACGCGCTGATCGAAGCGGCGGCGAACATCGCCAAGGCCCTGAAACTGCGCGAGAAGAACGGTTCCATCAGCCTGATCGTGCCGGAAGCCAACAGCCTCGGCCTGGCCATGCTCGGTGGCGAGTCGGTAGACGCTGCCCTGCAAGCGGTGATCGACGGTAAGGCCGACGCCATCGTCGTGCTGGAAAACGACCTTTACACCCGCACCGCCAAAGCCAAGGTCGATGCCGCGCTGAACGCTGCGAAAGTGCTGATCGTCGCCGACCATCAGAAGACCGCCACCAGCGACCGTGCGCACCTGGTCCTGCCAGCCGCCAGCTTCGCCGAAGGCGACGGCACCCTGGTCAGCCAGGAAGGCCGCGCCCAGCGCTTCTTCCAGGTCTTCGACCCGCAGTACATGGATGCCAGCATCCTGGTTCACGAAGGCTGGCGCTGGCTGCACGCCCTGCGTGCAACCCTGCTCAACCAACCGGTGGACTGGACCCAACTGGACCACGTCACCGCAGCCTGCGCCGCGAGCAGCAGCCAACTGGCCGGTATCGTCAACGCCGCGCCGTCCGCCTCGTTCCGCATCAAGGGCATGAAGCTGGCACGTGAACCGCTGCGCTACTCCGGTCGTACCGCGATGCGTGCCGACATCAGCGTCCACGAGCCACGCACCCCGCAAGACAAGGACACCGCGTTTGCCTTCTCCATGGAAGGTTACTCGGGCTCCGCCGAACCGCGCCAGCAGGTGCCGTTCGCCTGGTCGCCGGGCTGGAACTCGCCGCAGGCCTGGAACAAGTTCCAGGACGAAGTCGGTGGTCACCTGCGTGCCGGTGATCCAGGCACTCGCCTGATCGAAAGCCAGGGTGATGCGCTGAACTGGTTCGCCAGTGTTCCACGCGCCTTCAACCCGGCCCAGGGCACTTGGCAAGTCGTGCCGTTCTTCCACCTGTTCGGCAGCGAAGAGAACTCTTCCAAGGCCGCACCGGTACAAGAGCGCATTCCGACTGCCTACGTTGCACTGGCCAAGTCCGAAGCCGATCGCCTGGGCGTCAACGAAGGTGCCCTGCTCAGCCTCAACGTTGCCGGCCAGACCCTGCGTCTGCCGCTGCGCATCAACGAAGAGCTGAGTGCTGGCCTGGTTGCTTTGCCAGCCGGCCTGGCAGGCATCCCGCCAGCCATCTTTGGCGCATCCGTTGATGGTCTGCAGGAGGCAGCGCAATGACCTGGTTCACCCCTGAAGTGATCGACACGATCATCGCGGTCGTCAAGGCGATCGTGGTGCTGCTGGCCGTGGTGGTCGCCGGCGCCCTGCTCAGCTTCGTCGAGCGGCGCCTGCTGGGCTGGTGGCAGGACCGTTACGGTCCGAACCGCGTTGGCCCATTCGGCATGTTCCAGATCGCGGCCGACATGTTGAAGATGTTCTTCAAGGAAGACTGGACCCCGCCGTTTGCCGACAAGGTGATCTTCACCCTGGCACCGGTCGTGGCCATGAGCGCCTTGCTGATCGCCTTCGCGATCATCCCGATCACCCCGACCTGGGGTGTCGCGGACCTGAACATCGGCCTGCTGTTCTTCTTCGCCATGGCCGGTCTGTCGGTCTACGCGGTGCTGTTCGCCGGCTGGTCGAGTAACAACAAGTTTGCCCTCTTGGGCAGCTTGCGGGCTTCGGCGCAGACCGTGTCCTACGAAGTGTTCATGGGCCTGGCGCTGATGGGCATCGTGGTCCAGGTCGGCTCGTTCAACATGCGCGACATCGTCGAATACCAGGCGCAGAACCTGTGGTTCATCATTCCGCAGTTCTTCGGCTTCTGTACCTTCTTCATCGCTGGCGTCGCCGTGACTCACCGTCACCCGTTCGACCAGCCGGAAGCGGAACAGGAACTGGCCGACGGTTACCACATTGAATATGCCGGCATGAAATGGGGCATGTTCTTTGTCGGCGAGTACATCGGCATCATCCTGATCTCGGCGCTGCTGGTCACCCTGTTCTTCGGCGGCTGGCACGGTCCGTTCGGCATCCTGCCGCAACTGGCGTTCTTCTGGTTCGCAGTCAAGACCGCGTTCTTCATCATGCTGTTCATCCTGTTGCGCGCATCGATCCCGCGCCCGCGTTATGACCAGGTGATGGATTTCAGCTGGAGATTCTGCCTGCCACTGACCCTGATCAATTTGCTGGTGACCGCTGCGGTGGTGTTGTGGAACACGCCTGCGGGCGCGGTTCAGTGAGGATTTGACCCATGTTCAAATATATTGGCGACATCGTTAAGGGTACCGGTACCCAGTTGCGCAGCCTGATCATGGTTTTCGGCCATGGCTTCCGCAAGCGCGACACCCTGCAATACCCGGAAGAAGCGGTCTACCTGCCGCCACGCTACCGTGGCCGTATTGTCCTGACCCGCGACCCGGATGGCGAAGAACGTTGCGTAGCCTGCAACCTGTGTGCCGTGGCGTGCCCGGTGGGTTGCATCTCGCTGCAGAAAGCTGAAACCGAAGACGGTCGCTGGTACCCGGAATTCTTCCGTATCAACTTCTCGCGTTGCATCTTCTGCGGCCTCTGCGAGGAAGCTTGCCCGACCACCGCAATCCAGCTGACACCGGATTTCGAAATGGCCGAGTTCAAACGTCAGGACCTGGTGTACGAGAAAGAAGACCTTCTGATCTCTGGTCCCGGTAAAAACCCTGATTACAACTTCTATCGTGTTGCAGGTATGGCCGTTGCCGGTAAGCCGAAAGGCGCCGCACAAAACGAAGCCGAGCCGATCAACGTGAAGAGCTTGCTGCCTTAAGGAAGAAAGATGGAATTCGCTTTCTATTTCGCATCGGGTATCGCGGTGGTGTCCACGCTTCGTGTGGTCACCAACACCAACCCTGTGCACGCCCTGCTCTACCTGATTATTTCGCTGATCGCCGTGGCGATGACCTTCTTCAGCCTCGGTGCACCATTTGCCGGGGTCCTGGAAGTGATCGCCTACGCCGGCGCCATCATGGTGCTGTTCGTGTTCGTGGTGATGATGCTCAACCTCGGCCCTGCCGCGGTTCAGCAAGAGCGCGTGTGGCTCAAGCCCGGCATCTGGCTGGGTCCGGTCGTACTCGCCGCTCTGCTGCTGGCTGAACTGCTGTATGTCCTGTTCAGCCACAGCAGCGGTGCGGCCATCGGTCAAACCACCGTAGACGCCAAGGCCGTCGGCATCAGCCTGTTCGGTCCTTACCTGCTGGTGGTCGAACTCGCCTCGATGCTGCTGCTCGCTGCAGCCGTCACGGCATTCCACTTGGGCCGCAACGAGGCGAAGGAGTAACTCATGCCTGCTATCCCTCTTGAGCATGGACTGGCGGTCGCCGGCATCCTGTTCTGCCTCGGCCTGGTTGGCCTGATGGTCCGCCGCAACATTCTTTTCGTGTTGATGAGCCTGGAAGTGATGATGAACGCCTCTGCCCTGGCGTTCATCGTAGCTGGCGCCCGTTGGGGCCAGCCGGATGGACAGATCATGTTCATCCTGGTGATCAGCCTGGCAGCCGCCGAAGCCAGTATTGGCCTGGCGATCCTGCTGCAACTGTATCGCCGCTTCCACACGCTCGATATCGACGCTGCCAGTGAGATGCGCGGATGAACCTACTCTTTCTGACTTTCGTATTCCCGCTGATCGGGTTCCTGCTGCTGTCGTTCTCCCGCGGCCGCCTCTCGGAAAACCTCGCGGCACTGATCGGCGTCGGCTCCATCGGCCTGTCGGCGATCGTGACCGCCTACGTGATCTGGCAATTCAACGTCGCACCGCCGGAAGGCGGCCACTACACCCAGGTGTTGTGGCAGTGGATGTCGGTTGACGGCTTCGCTCCGAACTTCGCCCTGTACCTGGATGGCCTGTCGGTCACCATGCTCGGCGTGGTGGTCGGCGTCGGCTTCCTGATCCACCTGTTCGCGTCCTGGTACATGCGCGGTGAAGACGGCTACTCGCGTTTCTTCGCCTACACCAACCTGTTTATCGCCAGCATGCTGTTCCTGGTGCTCGGCGATAACCTGTTGTTCCTGTACTTCGGCTGGGAAGGCGTGGGCCTGTGCTCCTACCTGTTGATCGGTTTCTACTACAGCAACCGCAACAACGGAAACGCAGCACTCAAAGCCTTCATCGTGACCCGCATCGGTGACGTGTTCATGGCCATCGGCCTGTTCATCCTGTTCCAACAGGTGGGCACGCTGAACATCCAGGAACTGCTGGTGCTAGCACCGCAGAAATTCCAGGCTGGCGACTTCTGGATCGTTCTGGCGACCCTGATGCTGCTGGGCGGCGCTGTTGGTAAATCGGCACAACTGCCGCTGCAAACCTGGCTGGCGGATGCGATGGCTGGTCCTACCCCGGTTTCGGCACTGATCCACGCCGCCACCATGGTGACCGCCGGTGTCTACCTGATTGCCCGTACCCACGGCTTGTTCGCCCTGGCGCCGGACATCCTGCAACTGGTTGGCCTGGTCGGCGGTGTGACCCTGGTGCTGGCGGGTTTCGCAGCCCTGGTCCAGACCGACATCAAGCGTATCCTCGCCTACTCGACCATGAGCCAGATCGGCTACATGTTCCTGGCCCTGGGCGTCGGTGCCTGGGACGGCGCGATCTTCCACCTGATGACCCACGCCTTCTTCAAGGCCCTGCTGTTCCTTGCTTCCGGTGCGGTGATCGTTGCCTGCCACCACGAGCAGAACATCTTCAAGATGGGTGGTCTGTGGAAAAAGCTGCCACTGGCCTACGCCAGCTTCATCGTCGGCGGCGCGGCCCTCGCGGCCCTGCCACTGGTGACCGCAGGTTTCTACTCGAAAGACGAAATCCTCTGGGAAGCCTTCGCCAGCGGCAACCACGGTCTGCTGTACGCCGGCCTGGTCGGTGCGTTCATGACTTCGCTGTACACCTTCCGCCTGATCTTCATCGCGTTCCACGGTGAAGCCAAGACCGAAGCCCACGCCGGCCACGGCATTGCCCACTGGTTGCCACTGTCGGTGCTGATCGTGTTGTCGACCGCCATTGGCGCGATGATCGTTCCACCGCTGCATGGCGTACTGCCAGAAAGCGTTGGTCACGCCGGCGGCGAAGCCAAGCACAGCCTGGAAATCGCCTCGGGCGCCATCGCCCTGTCCGGTATCCTGCTGGCCGCGCTGCTGTTCCTCGGCAAGCGTCGCTTAGTCACCGCGATCGCCAACAGCGGCATCGGCCGCCTGCTCTCGGCCTGGTGGTTCGCTGCCTGGGGCTTCGACTGGATCTACGACAAACTGTTCGTCAAGCCATACCTGGCGATCAGCCACCTGCTGCGCAAAGACCCGTTCGACCAAACCATCGGTTTGATCCCGCGCCTGGCCAAAGGGGGTCACAACTCCCTGAGCCGTACCGAGACCGGTCAACTGCGTTGGTACGCTGCCTCGATGGCTGCTGGTGCCGTGCTGGTTATCGGCGCCATCGTGCTGGTAGCGGTCTGATATGAACCTTGCGAACTTGCGAAAGGAAACGAGCCCGTCATGATTCTGCCTTGGCTAATCCTGATTCCCTTCATCGGCGGCCTGCTGTGCTGGATGGCTGAGCGCTTCGGCGCCACCCTCCCGCGCTGGATTGCGCTGTTGACCATGACCCTGGAACTCGCTCTCGGCCTCTGGCTGTGGGCCCACGGTGACTATTCATTTGCGCCGGCGCCTGGCGCCGACCCGACCTGGGCGCTTGAATTCAAGCACGTCTGGATCGAGCGCTTCGGCATCAACGTGCACCTGGCCCTCGACGGCCTGTCGCTGTTGATGATCCTGCTGACCGGCCTGCTGGGTATCCTCTCGGTACTCTGCTCCTGGAAAGAAATTCAGCGTCACGTGGGCTTCTTCCACCTGAACCTGATGTGGATCCTGGGCGGCGTTGTCGGCGTGTTCCTCGCCCTCGACCTGTTCATGTTCTTCTTCTTCTGGGAAATGATGCTGGTGCCGATGTACTTCCTCATCGCGCTCTGGGGTCACAGCTCTTCGGACGGCAAGAAAACCCGGATCTACGCGGCGACCAAGTTCTTCATCTTCACCCAGGCTTCCGGCCTGATCATGTTGGTGGCGATCCTGGCCCTGGTACTGGTCAACTTCAACAACACCGGTGTGATCACCTTCAACTACGCCGACCTGTTGAAGACCAAGATGTCGATGACCACCGAGTACATCCTGATGCTCGGCTTCTTCATCGCCTTCGCGGTCAAGCTGCCGGTTGTACCGTTTCACTCCTGGCTGCCTGACGCTCACGCCCAGGCACCGACCGCCGGTTCCGTCGACCTCGCCGGTATCCTGCTGAAAACCGCTGCCTACGGCCTGCTGCGCTTCGCCCTGCCGTTGTTCCCGAATGCTTCGGCCGAGTTCGCGCCGATTGCCATGGCTCTGGGCCTGGTCGGGATCTTCTACGGTGCGTTCCTGGCGTTTGCGCAGACCGACATCAAGCGTCTGATCGCCTTCTCCAGCGTGTCCCACATGGGCTTCGTGCTGATTGGCATCTACTCCGGCAGCGCGCAAGCCCTGCAAGGTGCCGTGATCCAGATGCTGGCCCACGGCCTGTCGGCTGCCGCACTGTTTATCCTCAGCGGTCAACTGTACGAGCGCACTCACACCCGCGACATGCGTGAAATGGGCGGCCTGTGGTCGAAGATCGCTTACCTGCCGGCCATCAGCCTGTTCTTTGCAGCCGCCTCCCTGGGTCTGCCGGGTACCGGTAACTTCGTCGGTGAGTTCCTGATCCTGATCGGCACCTTCGCCAGTGCGCCATGGATCACCGCGATTGCTACCTCCGGCCTGGTGTTCGGTTCGGTCTACTCGCTGATCATGATTCACCGCGCCTACTTCGGCCCGTCGAAGTCCGACGCGGTGTTGCATGGCATGGATGCTCGCGAACTGATCATGGTGCTCGGCCTTGCGGTGCTGCTGATTTACCTCGGCGTCTTCCCGCAACCGTTCCTCGATACCTCTGCTGCGACCATGCATGGCGTGCAGCAATGGCTCGGTACCGCCTTCACTCAACTCGCTTCGGCCCGGTAAGAGCGCTATGGAATTCACGATTCAACACTTTATTGCGCTTGCGCCACTGTTGATCACCAGCCTCACCATTATCGTGGTGATGCTGGCGATCGCCTGGCGCCGCAACCACTCGCAGACCTTCCTGTTGTCGGTGGCGGGTCTTAACCTGGCCCTGTTGTCGATCCTGCCAGCGCTGAAAGTCGCGCCTTTGGCCGTGACCCCACTGCTGCAGATCGACAGCTTCGCCTGCCTGTACATGGCGCTGATCCTGGTCGCCACCCTCGCCTGCGTCACCCTCGCCCATGCCTACCTGGGCGACGGCGGCACCGGTTACCCGGGCAACCGCGAAGAACTGTACCTGCTGATCCTGCTGGCTGCCGCTGGTGGCCTGGTGCTGGTCAGCGCGCAGCACCTGGCCGGCCTGTTCATCGGCCTGGAACTGCTGTCGGTACCGGTCTACGGCCTGGTGGCTTACGCCTTCTTCAACAAGCGTTCGCTGGAAGCCGGCATCAAGTACATGGTGCTGTCGGCTGCCGGTTCCGCGTTCCTGTTGTTCGGTATGGCCCTGCTCTACGCCGAAGCCGGCACCTTGAGCTTCAGCGGCATCGGCATGGCGCTGGAGGCCACTGGCCTGCCAAGCCCGCTGGCGCAACTGGGCCTGGGCATGATGCTGATCGGCCTGGCGTTCAAACTGTCGCTGGTACCCTTCCACCTGTGGACTCCGGACGTCTACGAGGGTGCTCCGGCACCGGTGGCGGCGTTCCTCGCCACCGCCTCGAAAGTCGCGGTGTTCGCGGTGATGGTGCGTCTGTTCCAGATGTCGCCAGTGGCCAGCAGCGGCGTGTTGAGCACCGTGCTGACCGTGATCGCGATTGCCTCGATCCTGTTCGGTAACCTGCTGGCACTGACCCAAAGCAACCTCAAGCGTCTGCTGGGTTACTCGTCGATTGCCCACTTCGGTTACCTGCTGATCGCCCTGGTGGCGAGCAAGGGTCTGGCACTGGAAGCTATCGGCGTGTACCTGGTCACCTACGTGATCACCAGCCTCGGCGCCTTCGGTGTGATCACCCTGATGTCCTCGCCGTACAAAGGCCGTGACGCTGATGCCCTGTACGAGTACCGCGGCCTGTTCTGGCGTCGTCCGTACCTGACTGCAGTACTGACCGTGATGATGCTGTCTCTGGCCGGCATCCCGCTGACCGCCGGCTTCATCGGCAAGTTCTACATCATCGCCACCGGTGTCGAAGCCCACCAATGGTGGCTGGTTGGCTCGCTGGTACTGGGCAGCGCCATCGGCGTGTTCTACTACCTGCGCGTGATGGTCACCCTGTTCCTGATCGAGCCAAACCTGCGCCGCGTCGACGCCCAGCTGCACTGGGAACAGAAAGCGGGCGGCGTGATGCTGCTGGCAATCGCCGTACTGGCGTTCTTCCTCGGCGTCTACCCACAACCGCTGCTGACCCTGGTTCAGCACTCGGGTCTGGCGGGTTGATCGCTTAGAAAGGCACGCAGTACAAACAGAAACGGCACCTTCGGGTGCCGTTTTTGCGTTTGGTGAATTAACTGACCATTTCTACTGCCACGGGTGTGTCACTCAGCCGCTGCGGCTGTCGAGGGTGCCGGCCATCAACCTGCCGTGGCTCTCCATGTAAGGAATACCACCGACGATCTGGTAGGTTTTATCGGTTACCCCGCACGTAACTCGACCACCCTCACACGCATGTAGATCACCGTAAAGATTGATTCTCGGATCGCCATCGAGAACCTTGCCGCCACACTTCGTTTCGTCATTCAGACCTATAAAATAGCCGGCGCTCACAGCGCTTGATCTCCATTATTTCTGTTCAGAAGAGAGGCAGAAATAATGCGGCGTGCACTCAAAGCTTCGCGAGAGTCTCGGCGGGGTCAAACGTGCGATTAGGACCGTTCGCTAAAGGTAATTCTCCTTCTCCTACATCTGGAGCCGTAAGCGTCACCTACACCAGAAACAAACGTCCTGAACCTGCCAGATTTATGCTTCGACTAACGCCGGCCCATACCCCTCAATAAACTCACTCGGCATACGCTTCGGCCGGCCCGTAGACAGCTCAATACAGACAAAGGTGGTTTGCGCTCGCAGCAGGGTCGAGTTGTCGCTGGGGCGTACCAGCTGAAACTGCCGGGTCATTTTCAGGCGCTGGTCCCAGTCGACGATCCAGGTCGCCAACTGCAGCTCGTCACCCTCGTAGGCGGCGGCCAGGTAATCGATCTCGTGGCGGACCACGGCCATGGCTCGGTCCAGCCGGCGATACTCCACCAGGTCCAGTCCCAGGCGCTGTGAGTGGCGCCAGGCGCAACGTTCGAGCCAGGTGACGTACACCGCGTTGTTGGCGTGTCCCAGCCCGTCGATGTCCTCAGCGGCCACCTGCAGGTCAATCACAAAGGGGGTTGCCCGATCCCAGCCCATTCCACACTCCCGGTCCGTTTATTCGACCGGGAGCAGTGTAACGGATGATCAGGCCGATTGGCGCGCCTGCAGGCTGCGGCCGGCGAGCAAGGTCAGCACGCCCTCGACCACGCGAGGATCGGCCAGCACGCGCTGATGACCGCCCGTCTCCAGCCGCAACAGACGACTGTCGAACCAGGCCTCATGAATCAGTTGCGATTCGCTGACCCGCACAAAGGTGTCGTCTTCGGCGTGGACGATCAGCCCCGGCATGTCCAGCTGATAATGGGCGACATCCAGTCGGGAAGCGGGAATGCCCACCTCTTGCTCGATTTTGCGGATAAACGCCGAGCGTGCTCGCGCCGGCATGCCAACGAACTTCGCAAAACCGCGTAGCACGCTGAGGATCCGCGCCGGAGCGGCGATGCTCACCAGATTTTCGGTGCGCAGGCCCAGTTGCACGGCGAGCATGGCACTGGCACCGCCCATGGAGTGGCCGATGACCGCATGCAGTGGCGGCAACTCGGCTGCGGCCTCGAGCATCGCCCGGGCAAACAGCATCACGTTGGCCTCATGGCCGGGCGATCGACCGTGGGCCGGACCGTCGAGCGCAACAGCGGTGTAGCCCGCCTCAACCAGTGCGTTGATCAGGCTGGCGAACTGGGTCGGCCGCCCTTCCCAACCGTGCATCAGCAAAACAGTGGGTCCCTGGCCCCAGCGCAAGGCCGAGAGACCAAAGCGCAGGGTGATGCGCTCGGCGCTGGCCAGCAGCGGCAGCTCCCAATCCCGGGGTGGCGTCTCGCGGGGAGTCATGAACACCTGACGCATCTTGTTCGCAACCATCTGTGGCGCTACCCAGCCCAATGTGCCGTTAACGCCGCGAATCCAACTCATCGTGCTCATCGCTCATCTCCCAGGGCCAACGCTTCAGGTCACAGCACCGCCGACTTGGCGGCGCGCAGCAATCGATCAGACAACTCACCGGCCCCCAGCGCGCGCGCCAGGGCCAGACCACCCACCATCAACGCCAGATCAGCCAGCACCTTGTCGATGTCTTCCGGGCTGGTGGCCAACTGCGCCACCATCAGCTCGATGTGTTCATTCAGCGCACTGCGAAAATTATCCGGCAGGCGCCCCATCTCACCGACCGCTGCCGGAATCGGGCAGGCCTGCTCGGTCGAATCACGGTGCTTGCGCGACAGGTAAAAGGCCGCCACCAACGCCCGACGCTCCTCACCACTCAGCTCGCTGTCCATCTCGGCGATCAGCGCCCGGCGTTGACCGAGCAGTTGAGTGAAGGCTTCCAGCATCATCGCGTCCTTGCTTTCGAAGTGCGCATAGAAACCGCCGACAGTCAGGCCGGCCGCGCCCATCACTTCGCCCACGCTTGGCTCGGCCGGACCACGCTGAACCAGCGCAGAACTGGCGGCCTGGAGAATGCGTTCACGGGTTTGAGCTTTTTTGTCGTTCATCGTTGCCTCCGAATATTACGATAGAAATATTATTCTCATAATAAATTTACGCAAGTCGTTGATAGGACCGTTGGTCAGAAGAGCAGGATTGAGGGAGTAGGAAGATTGGCCAAACGCCAGACAAACAAAAGGGCCATTCAATAATTGAATGACCCTTATAAAATCCCGCAGAGCGGGTAATCGTGGCGTCCCCTAGGGGACTCGAACCCCTGTTACCGCCGTGAAAGGGCGGTGTCCTAGGCCACTAGACGAAGGGGACACAAACCTTCTGTACATGATCAGCGCTGAGTACTGATCGATTCAAGGCCGGTGTGGCCAGACCTTGAACTGTAAATTGGTGGAGCTTAGCGGGATCGAACCGCTGACCTCCTGCATGCCATGCAGGCGCTCTCCCAGCTGAGCTAAAGCCCCGGATTTTTCGCCTCGCGGCGGAGCGACGTTTTGCAACATCGCTTCTGTAAAACTGGCGTCCCCTAGGGGACTCGAACCCCTGTTACCGCCGTGAAAGGGCGGTGTCCT